>JANNNN010000286.1:0-4940 GCA_031398555.1 Planctomycetia bacterium
AACACTCATCGATCGGCTATCTGTCGCCAAGTCAATTCGAAGCAAAACTGCTCCGCTGAACTAAGAGTCTCAAGTGTCCGTAGAATCGGCACCATCTCATTCCCCCAAGTAATCAGGCACATGTTTAGCCGCTCTCGCTTGCATCTGCGAGTACACCGGCCTAGGTTCGACTTCCTTGCGTCGCTCCTCGAATGCATCAACATCGTCTTGAGCAACACGAAGCATCTTGTGCTTGCCAGTGCCCAGATTAATCGCAGGCAGCCCTCCGTTTGCGATTAACCGTCGCACAGAGTCTTCACTTACTTGCCAGCGTTCCGCGAGCTGTTTTATGGTTAGAAACATAAGTCCACCGGCAACGGAATTCACGAAAGCGTTCAGCTTAGCCAAAACCAGATTGGAAAACCAGCAGTTTGCGAGCCTCGCCATCTGCATGGCTGTTACGAAACATAAGTGCTAGCCTAAATAGCTGCTGGTCGCTGAGATGGCGGGTAGATTCTTCGCAAAAACTCATCAGTTCCAAACGGTCTTTTTCACCCAACTGTGCCGGAATATGTGCCGCATCCTTTGAAATTGTCGTTATTTCCTTTGTTTTGGCAGTGGCTTCAAGTCCGTCTACCTCCACTAATTATGAAAAGCCGCTGATCAAATTTGATCAGCGGTTTTTTTTGTTGAATTACTTTATGGTCTCCAATTGCAACTTTTGAAGAAACCCGCCCCGTTTCATATTAGAATACACTCTCGCCCACGACGCTCTGCATTCTAAATCGCCAAGATTCCGAGGTATTCTAGGTGCCACTTCGCGATCATTTTCATACTCCCCTCGATAACATTCGATCATGGGACGAACTGCACGGGATGTTGCAGGCGGTTATCGTTTCACCTCATGCCGGTATCTCGGGTCTTCGCCATTCAAGTAACCTTAAGTTTCGCGATGTCGCAAAACGGCTGGAATTCCCCACCATTTCCAAAAATTGAACAGAAATGCCCTGAACTAGGCTACCAACTCGAATCCAGCAAATTTATCGACGTGGATCGTTAATACGCTGTCCATGCTGGTAGCTTCTTCAGGGCGTTTCATGTGCGCTCGACTTAGCAGGACCCGACGGATTCGAGTAGAATAGAAGGTAAAACGCGTTTGACGGCGCAACATTCTTTTGTTCGACGTATTCCGCTCATAGAGAAAAGTACTCCCTTGTTAGATTCTGTAACTATCCGAATCGCATTGCGCGCGTTGGCCAAGAACAAGATGCGGGCCGGCCTGACCGTGCTGGGCGTAGTGATCGGTATCGCCGCAGTTACAGCGATGGTTTCCGTCGGTATGTCCGCCAGTGCCCTCGTGCAGGGTGAGTTTCAGAATCTGGGTACAAACGTCATCGTCGTCATCCCCGGCAACGAAAAAACAGGCGGCGTCCGAAGTCAAGTTATGTCACTGACGCCCAGCGACGCTCAGGCACTTAGCCGCGATTGCACCAGCGTCTTGGCGGCGACGCCGGTTGTGTTTGCAACTGGACAAGCGATTTCAGGCAACAGCAATTGGACGGCCCGCGAAATGTTCGGAGTCGATGAGAGCTTTCCGACCGTTCGAAACTGGCAGACACGTTTAGGTACTTTTTTCAGCGAACGCGATGTAACAAGCGCTAGCAAAGTTTGTGTGCTCGGTCAAACAGTAGTGAAAAACCTGTTTCAAACGTCCAACCCAATCGGCCAACAAATTCGCGTCAAGAACATACCCTTTGAAGTGGTCGGGGTGCTCGAAGCCAAAGGGGCAAACATGGTCGGCGATGATCAAGATGATGTTCTGATCATGCCGTACACAACGGTGCGCAAGAGATTGCAGGGTAGTAACTTTAACACGGTCAATTTAATTCTCGCGTCGGCGCGAAGCACCGATGCGATGAAGTTCGCTGAGATCGAGATGCGATCGCTCTTGCTCGATCGACACAAGATCGCACCGGGACAACAAGCCGATTTCGAAGTTGCCAATACTACTGAGATCGCGAAAGTGCTGGGCGTGATTACAGGGACGCTGACGATGATGCTCGCCGCCATCGCTGGCATCTCGTTGGTCGTGGGTGGCGTCGGGATCATGAACATCATGTTAGTTTCCGTCACCGAGCGAACTCGCGAAATCGGTATTCGAATGGCAGTCGGCGCGACCTCACGCGATATCTTGTTGCAGTTTCTCGTCGAGTCGGTGGTGTTATCGATCATTGGCGGCGCGATTGGCGTCGCTCTGGGTGTCGGCGCTTCGGTGGGTATGACAGCGCTTATTAACACTGTCTCTGCCGGGCGACCATGGCCGATCGTTGTCAGTTTACCGGCCGCAGGAATTGCACTCGCATTCTCCGCGCTAGTTGGCATTGGATTTGGTTACTATCCAGCCTGGCGGGCTAGTCGACTCGATCCGATCGATGCGCTTCGATATGAGTAATCATGAAGCCGTAGCGGATGCTGCTAGCATCCGTTCCGACGTTGGCAGCGTCGGCCACGAAAAAAAAGCTGGCTCCTTGATAGAGCCAGCTTCTTGAATTTTACCAACTTTGCGACAAGGACTTTAGAAGGTCCATTCGCCTGCTAGCGTGAACCCTTGGTAGAGTGCTTCGCCGTCTGTGTTGATGAATGGAACTCGGTTGGCAGTGAACGCTCCTAAGCCGATTGCGTTGCTTAAGTCACGAGTGTTGAAGTTCTCCTGAGCCAAGGCGACATTGTCGACATACAAGACGTTGTAGCTAGCTCGGACTGCCCATGAGTAGGTTAAGCGGTACACTGTCGACGCTTTGAATTCGGAAACAAAGGCCGTCCGTCCGTCGGATAGCGTCTCGCGTCCAGATGGGATCGAGTTGGAAACAACTGTTGTATCGACTACAGCATGATTTCCGAACACACCGCCTTTGCCTTCAACACCAGCCATCAGACCTGGAACCAGATTGAGCCACATGTTGCCCCCAAGTTGAAAACCCGTCAACTGGTTTCGAGTCTTGGTGTCATAGTTGAAGAACCGAAGTTGGTTGAATGTGAACGTGTTATTGCGACTGCCAGTTGCCGCGAACCCGAATTGCTCGTCTAGATCCAAGTACCGGACACCAGCTAGCCATCCGCCCTGCATCCAAGATGTCGGTGCTACGAATTGGCGTCGGTAGTTGACTTCACCGTTATGCAACTCGGATTTGAGATTGATCGTGTGAATGAACGAGCGGTCGGTGTCATCAAAGCCGCCGATGGGATCGGTGCCGTAGAGGCTGAAGACAGAGAACAGGTCAGGCGACTGAAGATTGATCGCCGAAGCGCTCTCGTTCCATTTGTTCAATCCAAAGTACCGGACTTCGACGTTCGCACCAGGACCGGTCTGGAGGTTTGCAATCGCTTCCAACCCGAACCGAAGCTTGTTAGCGTTGACGTCAGTACTAAACAGCACTGGCGTGCCACTCTGCCCAAGGGTGCTGAGCAATGTGGTTTGGCCGAATGCGCCAGTCACAGGGTCCTGCACAGAGTTCTGGAAAGGCCCAACGTCGCTTGAACGACCAAGAGCTATGGTACCCAAGCTTAGATCGAACCAGCGTTGACCGCCGCGGCCACCTTCGCTGTACGGTGCGAGCGCACCGAGCAGTCCCATACAGCGGCCGCTGCCGATACAGCCGTTGCCGGCTCCGCAGAAGAAGCAGTTGCCTCCGCCGCAAGCTGAGCAACCATTCTGCATGTTGCCTAGCATGCCTCCTGCACCGAGGAGACCGCCACCCCTCGAGTCGTAAGCGGCTCCGCGGTCGCAGTAACCACCTTGCTCCATTGCCACATCCATTGGCGGAGGCCCCTGCATCGCTAAATGCATCGGCATGTCGCCACCGGGGCTTTGTCCCATGCTGTTTGGATCCAGCATCTCGTAGCCTGGCGCGGCCCCCTGCATGTAGGAAGCAGGCCGTACAGGCGATTTGCTTTTCAGCGCTTGTCCCGCAGGCTTGCCCGGAACTCCTAATTGGCCGTGAACTCTGCCAGCACTTACAAGGAGAGCTAGCCCCACAGTCAGCCAGTGCAATTTACCACTGAGCATTCTCATTGATTCCTCTCCAGCGGCTCGTCAGTCCGTGTGTCAGCGATGCCGGCGGCGATCGATGGCAAAGTTGCCACATGGACCGCGCAAGGCATACAGTCGGTAAGACCCGTAAACTCGTTACAGACGTGCTTATCGGCAGCTTTTGGCTGAAAAGTTTGACCGAAGCGGAATAATCCGCACGATCCTCCCAAGTCTCGCTCAAAAAGCTCGTTCAACTGTCAAGACAGGAATGTCAGGTGTACTTTGCGGGCTCGTGATCGCTTTTCGACAGCATTATTTCAAACAGATGCTATCAACCTAAGTTGAACGCGAGCCGGAGACGGCCACGTCCGATGCCATGAATGATGGTAAAGCAAGATCGTCCGGGACGGGCTAATTCGCAGCGCTGCAAATCAATGCGGCTATAATCGCTCAATTACCCCTCCAATCCTCTCTCTAAGGATATCTCACCATGCTGCGAAACCTACAGTCCATTGCAAGTTTAACGATGATTGCGTGGCTCGCAGCGTCCTTCCCAGCCTCATCTTCGTTTGCCGCTCCGCCCGATTCTGTAGTCTGGGAGGAAGGCGTTGTCTACTCGACACCAGACGGCGAATCACTTGCCCTGAACATCGCTCGTCCAAAGCTGGAAAGCGGATTGCGACCGGCAATCCTCTGTATTCACGGCGGCGGCTTTCGGGCTGGTAAGCGTGAGAGTTACGATGCACTTTGCATGAAGCTAGCCGAAAAGGGCTTTGTCGCAGCCACGGTCACCTACCGCTTGGCCCCTAAGCATCTGTTTCCAGCCGCGGTTCACGATTGCAAAGCCGCTGTCAGATGGCTCCGTGCCAATGCCAGCCAATATAAAATCGATCCTACGAAAATCGGTGTTACCGGTGGTAGCGCTGGCGGG
>JANNNN010000922.1:0-1925 GCA_031398555.1 Planctomycetia bacterium
GCTCCGCGAAAGTAGCGTCTTCTCGTACTTTCGCGGAGCGAAAGGCGACTATGAAAGCAGTTCTTTCGCGGAGCGAAAGACGACAATATCAACTACGAATAAACAACCGCGAACAGCGATAAGATTTTTGAAGAGAAGGAATTGATATGGGCAAGCCAACTGGATTTAAAGAGTTTGACCGCAAGAAGGTGCCCTGGCGTTTGCCAGTCGTCCGAATCAACGACTACAACGAAGTCTATACTGACGCTGACGAAGGGCAACTGCGCGATCAAGGGGCACGTTGCATGGACTGCGGCGTTCCTTTCTGCCAGTCATCGACCGGATGCCCTATCGATAACTTGATTCCTGAGTGGAACGATTTGGTTTATCAAGGTCGCTGGCAGGAAGCCGTCGAGCGACTTCACAAGACCAACAATTTCCCGGAGTTCACTGGTAGGGCCTGCCCGGCCCCGTGCGAAGGTGCTTGCGTATTGGGAATTACCGACCCACCGGTCTCAATTAAGAACATTGAAAACGCAATTATTGATCGTGCATTTTCCGAAGGTTGGGTTCGCGCGAATCCACCTGCAAAGCGGACTGGTAAGCGCGTTGCAATCATCGGTGGCGGTCCTGCGGGACTGGCTGCCGCAGATCAATTAAACAAGGTTGGTCATAGCGTGACAGTTTACGAACGGGCTGATCGCGTCGGCGGCTTGCTCATGTATGGCATCCCAAACATGAAGCTAGACAAAGGGGTCGTGCAACGGCGATTGGATCTACTGGCGGCTGAAGGCGTCGCCTTTGTTACCGGCGCTGATGTTGGTCGCAATGTCGATCCCAAGCAGTTGCTCGCAGACAACGATGCGGTACTACTATCAACCGGTGCAACCAAGCCGCGCGACTTGCCAATCCCTGGTCGCGACTTGAAGGGTGTCTATTTCGCGATGGAGTTCCTCGGCAAGAACACAAAGTCGTTACTAGATAGCGCCCACAGCGACCAGGCTTACATCTCTGCCAAGGGCAAAAAAGTCGTCGTGATCGGTGGCGGCGATACAGGAACCGACTGTATCGGAACAAGCCTGCGACATGGCTGTACACAACTCGTGAACTTTGAATTGATGGACCGGCCGCCTGTCGATCGAGCTGATGACAATCCATGGCCGCAGTGGCCTCGCATTTATCGTGTCGATTACGGACACGAAGAAGCGAAAGAAAAATTTGGCGACGATCCTCGCGTTTACAACATGCTCAGCAAAGAGTTTATCAGCGACGGGCAAGGTAACGTTAAAGGCATCAAAGCGGTTAAGGTTGCGTGGTCCAAAGTCGATGGACGCATGCAAATGCAAGAAGTCGCTGGCTCGGAACATATCGTCGAAGCCGATCTGGTGCTGCTCGCCATGGGCTTTTTGGGTCCGGAGAATTACGTCGCCGAATTGCTGGGAGTTACCAGCGATCAACGTAGCAACTACGCCGCCGAACATGGTAAGTTCACGACCAACGTACCAGGCGTTTTTGCGGCTGGTGATTGCCGCCGCGGCCAATCGCTCGTGGTTTGGGCGATCAACGAAGGGCGTGGAGCGGCTCGTTCCATCGACATCTATTTGCAAGGTTCAAGCATTTTACCCGCCCCGGGAGTAACCATGGGAACTGCATCGGCGGTACATGTTTGAGCGATTTTCCCCGCGTTTCGTGATTTTAGCACTTATCATTTTGTCTTGAACTTGTGCTTCGACACACGGCAATGTCCAGCTTAGATTTTCGGGTTGACACGTGGGTTGGACTCTCGCGTTGGTTTGGTCCTATCAGCCGGAAGGCGTTAGCCGGCTAACGCCCAAAGCCAACAACAATAGTTTTTATTGGTTAGAGAGGGTTGTCTTGCATGGAATTTTTAAAGTTAATAAATTTTTAAATCTGATATGTAGAATTGGAATTATGATTCCAAAAAA
>JANNNN010000402.1:0-11790 GCA_031398555.1 Planctomycetia bacterium
AGAGACTGGGACAATCACACCTCAAGGCAAAGGTGTCCTTCCACTCGGTAGTGGTCCACGTCATATGAAGTTTCACCCTAATGGCAAATGGATCTATGTGTTGAATGAGTTAGGACTCACCGTAACTCTTTTTGATTTTAACGCGACGTCTGGCAGCCTGACTCCGCGGCAGACCAGCGAAACTGTCAGTGCCGATCAGTTGGTTCGAGAGAAAGCCAAGAGCACTTCGGAAGTTCGCATTCATCCCAATGGAAAGTTCGTATACGCCGCGAATCGGGGACACGATACGATTTCTGCATTCAAAGTGAACGAATCGAGCGGCGAGCTGACGCGAATTCAAATTGAGAACGTCCGCGGAGCGACACCGAGAAATTTCAATCTTTCCTCGGATGGCAAATGGTTGCTGGCGGCAGGGCAATTGTCTAACACTTTGGGTGTATTTTCCATCGACCAAAACTCAGGCATGATTACTTTTCATCAGACCAGCGTGTACGCCCCAACTCCGATTTGCGTCTTGTTTGACAAGTGAATTTCATCCGGTTTAGATGCTAAAAAACTCGACTTTGACTTTCAACCGTTTGACACAACCACCATCCAACTTTTGCTTCCATCCGTGGGACCACTATGCCATCCGTGGGTCAGCAAAATGCGTTTTCCCACGGATGGCATAGCAAGCCCACGGATAGTTACTTTCGATCGACTTGTGCCAAAGCACTTGATTCCAGCATTCTCCTCTGGCTAACGGTTAACAATTTCAATAACAGGCAGTGGCATGTGGAAAAAATTGGGTGTCGCGAAAACAGCCTTCTGTGACTACAATTCGCGTTTTCAAACTTCGATAACACTTGTAATGCGAGAGGAATGCTCTAGAGATGGCAACATCACCTAGTTTAGCCCACATGGTTTACTTTGAACTCAGCGACTCATCACCGGCGAAGATTGCTGAACTAGTTGAATCGTGCCAAGAGTATCTGGACAACCATCCGGGGTTGGATTACTTCGCTGTAGGTCGGTTGAATCCAGATCTCGCGCGGCCAGTGAATGACCGATCGTTCCACGTGAGCTTGCACACTGTTTTTGCCGATCGAGCCGCTCACGACGCGTACCAAATCGAACCGCGTCATCTAAAATTCATCGAGGTGAACAAGCCCAACTGGAAAACCGTGCGAGTTTTCGATACTGACTTGGCTTAGAGCACTTGGATAATTTGCGCTTGAGCTGATTTACCAACCCGAAGCGTAAGCGAGGGGAACCCGCTCGGTAATTCGCGTAACGTCATTATCCGAAACCAGGTTCGAACTGTTTGTTAAAACGAAAGTTGAATACCGCATCACAGAGGTGTTTTTGTGGCTGACGCTGCAGCGTCAAACTGGATGCTGACAATCGGATGCTGGCAGCATCCGCCACGGTGAACGGTGAACGCGAAGTTTCCGGGCGGGGTCCCCTCGCTCACGCGTTCGGGTTAGTACTACACTGGAATTCGGTTGGGCGTATGAAACTTTCGCACGTCAATGTAATCCATCGATGCAGCCCGAGCGGCTTGGAGACCTAGATCCGAGTCTTCGTAGACTAGGCACCTAGAAGGATCGACTCCCACCCGCCGAGCGGCTTCAAGAAAGACATCCGGTTCGGGTTTGTGACGAACAGTGTCTTCAGCCGCAACAATGTCGTCGAATAAACCATCGCAGCCAATTTGCGTGATCTGCTGCTTGATGACTTCGCGAAAACCACCGCTAGCCACAATCATCGGTAATTGCTTGTGGAAGTGCCGGGCAACTTCAACGACATGTCGGATAGGTTCGAGCAAATGGAGTAGCTCGAGAAATGCATTCTCTTTTGCAACTGCGGCTTTGTGAGCGTCGACTTCAACGCCCTGTTCGTCGGCGAGAATGCGAATAATCTTGTCCGTTGGAATGCCGCCAAGCGAATAAAAACGGTCTTCCGGAAAGTCGATTCCGTAGACTTTCATTGTCTTATTCCATGCTACGAAATGGACCGGCATCGAATCGGTAAGGGTTCCGTCGCAGTCGAAAATAAGAGCTTCGTAGTCTTTAGTTGGCATGGCTGGGTTCATGCCTAAATGTTAGCCGCAAAGCGTGTTTTGCGGGAGGGCTGCCCCGTGGCGGACGCTGCCAGCGTCTGCTACTGAGTTTGGACCTATTCAAACCCGGTCGCATCCGGCAGATGCGACCCACTCGGGTTTCTCACGAAACCAGCTACCTGCACGATTAGGTCGTCGAATTGACGAGCGACTGTGCGAGCTGCAAAACGATTTCGAATTCATGCGGACGGACCGGTTGTACGCTAAGTCGAGAGCCACGTTGAACGAGGACCATGCCTTCTAAGCTGGCTTCTGCTTTGAGCATGGGAAGCGTTAATGGTTCTGCAAACTTTTGCTCAAACTGAATATCAACCATGTACCAAGTCGGGGTGTCCTTCTTGGACTTCGGATCGTAGTGATCGTCTTTAGGATCAAAGGCCGTGTGATCGGGGTATCCCTCTTTCACGATTCTCGCAATGCCAACGATGGCTGGAGGTATCGCATTGCTGTGATAGAAAAGTACGCGATCACCGAGCTTCATCGAGTCGCGCAGAGTATTGCGAGCTTGATAGTTTCGAACACCATCCCAGTGGGTGGTTTGATTCTTTGCCCTGGCCAAATCATCGATACTAAAAACTTCCGGTTCGCTTTTGACCAACCAATAGCGATCGGATAGCGGTGTGATTGTCTGTTTGGCTGGCTTTACAGGTTGTTTCTTGGGCATAGTTGCTTGTTCTTGGTTGGCGGGCAGAGGTTGACCGACGCCTATTTCGGCGCACCGTCGTGGTCAAAACATACCTGAGGAAGAACATGGTAGCAGATGATTTCGGACGCTGGCAGCGTCCGCCACGGGTGGCACAATTGTGCTGGGCGCTACGATTTTCCAAACTGTCGCGCAAAATCACGATTTCTTTTGGCGCGAATGACCGAAGGTGTCTGGGACGAGTGCGACAACAGGGCCAGGATTAGCCGCTGTTTTGCTAGCATTGCAGTGAGTAGAATGATAGCTAGCTCGTATCACGGACGTTACCATCATGCCTGCATCTCAATCGTCAAGCCGACTTGAAAACGCTCAGAACGATACGTCGTCGAGCTTGCCTGCGCACGTCGCTGCGCGGTTGCGTTCACGTTTGCAGCAAAGCTCCACCAGCCCGCTTAAGGCTGCCCAACTTGCACCAAGTAGCGACAACGCGAGCGTCGTGCAGCGATTGTCGAGCGAGGTGCGGGGTCTCGAGACCGCTGGTCGGCAAGCGACTAACAAGCAGACGATCAGTTGCGGATGCGAGGCTCTTGACCATTGCTTACCAAACGGCGGTTATGTACCTGGTTCAGTGGTCGAATACCTGCGAGCCATGCCAGGTTGTGGCGCAAGCACGCTTGCTTTCACGGCCGCTGCGGCGGCGATGAAGTCCACCAACGGCTTTGTGGTCATTATCGATACGCAACACAATATCTATCCACCGGCGCTAGCGAGTTGGGGCATCGATCTGGAAAAAGTTGTCTTTGTGCGTCCGCAGTCGGATGTCGATGCACTGTGGGCAGTGGACCAATCGCTGCGCACGCCAGCCGTGGCTGCGGTCGTGGCGGACATTGAACGCATCGACGATCGCGCAGCGCGGCGCATGCAACTGGCGGCTGAACAAGGTGGTGGATTAGCGCTGCTCTTGCGGCCGGCTTCAGCCCGGCGCGGCCCGAGCTGGGCAGATATTCAGTGGATAGTTCGCGGGCTGCCATCGCAAGACACCAGCCCCACCAAGAATGTTTCCCGCACCGTGGCGGACGCTGCCAGCCTCCGCTCCTTCTCTTCTTCTCTTTCCACCTCTTCTTCTTCCACTTCACTCAACCCAGATCGTCGCTTGCAAGTCCAACTGGTACGCGTGCGAGGTGGCAAAGCGGGGGCAATAGTGCGACTACGAGTCAGCGCGAGGGATGGCACGCTACAAGAGGTCGAACGACATGAACCAACGGGTGCTCTGCATCTGGCTTCCCAATTGGCCAGTGCAACGAGTCCAAGCCGCCGAGCCGCCGCTAGCTGAGCGACCGCTCGTCCTACAAACCCGTGATTCGCGTCGCGGCTTAATCGTCGCCGCAGCTAATCTGGCCGCACGAGCCGCTGGTGTTCGCGCTCACATGTCGCTCTCCGAAGCGTCCGCTCTCACGCCACTCGAGATTCGCACGCACGACCCAAACGAAGACCTCGATCAGCTCTGCAACCTCACTGAACTTGCCCAGCAGTTCAGTCCCATCGTTGGACTCGAGCAACTCGACAAAAAGCCGTGGGCAGGACGCAACTTGCTACAACCCGAATGCATTTTGATCGACGTAACGGGCCTTGCAAGTCACTTCGGCGGCGAGGAGAAAATGCTTGGCTTGGTAAGCCAATGGTTATTCGAGCAACGCTATTTTGGTTGCATGGCCATTGCCAGCAGCCTGGGCACCGCATGGGCTATCGCAAACTACGGCAATCGCAAACGCCCGAACTCAGCGAAACAGAGCGCTGCCCCAACTGCAAACTCATCGACCAATGATCCGTTCACCGAGCTGTTAACCCATCAGTCCAACGAACGGCCCATCAACCCGCAGCCAACCAACACAACACTTGAATCACAATTCATCATCGCGGCCAATGGGAACAATGCGTCAACGTTGGCTCACATGCCCATCGCGGCTTTGCGGATTGCACCCGACACGGTGCAAACACTTCAGCGACTTGGCATTCGCTTCATTGGCCAACTTGAACAATTACCTCGAGCCGGGATGGCCACGCGATTGGGACAAACTCTTCTCGACCGCTGGGATCAAGCGATTGGGATCAAGTCTGAGCCATTGATCGCGCTGCATACGTTACCCGAATGGCAACTTGAACAAACGTTGGAGTATCCGACCGAGCATCGAGCAACTATCGCAGAGCTTGTACGGCGGCTCAGCGAGGAATTAAGTCGTCGACTTGCGGCTCGAGGCGAAGGCGCAATGCGAATCGTTTGCCGATTGGATCAAGTTGAGTCGTCGCCGCTGCTCATGCAGCTCAGTTTATTTCGGCCTACGGCGGACGGTGAACACTTGCAAACACTGCTTGTCGGCCAATTGGATCAGCAACTTGGTTCCCAGACTTTCCAAGCCGTATGGCGACTATCGATCCAAGCCACGCTAACTTCGCCGCTGGTGTGGCACCAAACCGATCTGTTTGCTGCTGATGCGATCGAGAACCGGCATCAGCTCGCGCGATTGGTTGACAACCTAAGCAACCGGCTTGGACGCAAACAAGTGCTGCGACCGCGTGTCGAACGCGAGCCACAACCTGAAAACGCCTGCTCACTGCAACCGATGACCGGTCGCCGTCCCGATGGCGCCGAGCAAACTACCGTAAAGAAAATCAGCAGTCGACTAGCGCGTCAACGCGCAGAGCCGACGGTGGACGACCCCATGCGTCGCCCCACTCGTTTACTGTCACCACCGCAAGCCATCGAAGTCATCGCACTCGCTCCTGAGGGCTTGCCGATTCAGTTCAAAGTAAACCAACAACCTTACACAGTCATCCAGTATTGGGGCCCAGAACGTTTAGAGAGCGGCTGGTGGCGTGGTCCCAGTGTACGCCGTGATTACTTTCGCGTCGAAACAGAACACGGCCCATGGTGGTGGATCTACCGCGACATGCAAACCAATAAATGGTATCTACACGGCGTGTTCGATTGATGTATATGCATTCGAAGTTGCTTGGTTGGGACCAGATGGCACCACATCAATCCTGTTGGCGGATCAGCCAAAATATATGCAGGGTTGGCCACATCATCATCCAAAGCCAACTGACCTATTGACTAACGATGCCCGTTTTCGATTGCACTTGGCGATACATCTCAGTGATCTTCGCTTTCATCGCAGCAAGTTCCCCTTCGATCTGTGCGGCTTCCGTATTCAGCACATCGCCTTCCTTCTTGTAGTTTCCCAGATCGGAAGTCAGTTGCTGGTTTTCGATTTGGCGGAAGCTGATCATTTCCTGCCCCGCTGCGTTGGCCTTTGTCAACTCAACGGCTTCACGCTTAAACAACGCGATGCGTTCGCCAACTTCGTGACGTCGAACATAAGTACTATTGAACGCCTCTTGATAGTCAATGAGTGGCCGGACGAAGTAAGGATCGCGCAGCTTTGCAATACCGCTAGCGATCAGTTTGTCCGCGAATTCGCTCTTCAGCACGATCGGCTTGGTGATTCCGGCGGCAAGAACGAGATCGCCTTCCGCATTTTTTCGCTTGAGTCGCGTGTCAACGCTGCGCCCTTGAGAATCAAAAAAACCAAGCTCGGTTGCAATCGCATCGACACCATCGACATCGATACGGAAGTCTTTGAGCAGCTCCACGTTTACCCATCGACTCGCCACGGGATCGGAGCCATCGGCTTTGGCTTTTTGGCCATCTCTCAAATATTCGTCAAGTATTTTCGGTCGACGATTTTCCGGAATTCGTTGAAGAAGTGCGGCAAGTTTCTCCTCGTCCATGCGTCCGAAAAGCATGTTCTCATCAGCTTTCGAGCCTGGAGCGGCGAATGCAGTATGACTATCCAGCGGAAGAAGTTCATAGAGCGCCCATGTCGAAGCTCCACCGCTTTTAACCATTTCGGTTTGAGCAGGCTCGAGCGGCAATGTGGGACTCAGTGTCACTTGTCCAGCTTGACTGGCCGTAATTTTAAATTCACCCAAGTAGTAAGCTGGTAGCGCTTGGTTCTGCTCATTTCCTTCTTCAGCAAAACAGTGAACCACCAAATTTATTGGCAAGCTAGTCGCACTATCCGCAGCAGGAGCGGCGGCCACTTGTGCGGCTGGATCAGCAGACAAATCTTGTGCTGCTGCGGCTGACTTCATTTCAAGTCTGTAGATTCCAGCGTCGGAGCCGACTAATTCAAGTCGTCGCCAAACTCGACCACGATCAGCCGTCAATCGACGTAGGGCACCCTGGGCGAGAACAACTGAATCCGGTTCGTCGGGAGCAATATTCTCTCCACCCCAAATCAAACGTTCTGCATCAGCTTCTGTCTTTACAGTTTTCTTCTCCAACTTGTCAGCTTGTGCAAGCCAACCGACACGTCGATGGAGCACTCCCGCAGAAAAAATCATAAATACCCAGCATTCTATAAACAGAAAGCAGAGCATTACGGTATGGAGCGCACCCCAGCCACGAGCTGAAATCACAATCAAGTAAATGAAAATGATCAGCGAAGCGACCAACAACAGTAGTATTACAATCCCACCCAGAGTCATGGCGAATTTTGTCCCAGAACAAGGGGTTTCAGATAAGTTGTAGCAGTTGGGTAACAGCTCTCATGCAATCACAAACAGCAGTGCTCCAACGGACGAACTTTCATCTTACTTAACGGTACGACAAAAATGAACCGTTTCCGGGAGTTTTGAGCGACTTCGCTGCCAAACCCTCCCAAAGAAGGGTCTTTTCCCGATCCACCGGACCAAGTCGCAACCTCCGTTCAAGTGGAAAAGATAGGCAAACCAGGTTGGTCCGGATAGATGGCACGGTTCCGATAAGCAACATGAAGTGCATAACCCGCATCTTCCGAACAAGGATCTACAGCTCCGAATACTAGTCGTGGCGGATGCTACCAGCATCCGACTGAAGGCGGACCTGCCGACCACTTAGGAACGTTCCAATGCGAAGTCCAGTCAGCCGAAATTCTGTATCTCAGACAAAGCGTGCAAACTTGAAGCGTGCCCTGCGCCGCACCCTGGTCTGGTCGCTGATGGGTTGCACACTGATCGGGAGCGGAGCTTGTACCCGCGCCGGCTACCGATACAAAACAAACAGAGAAGCCTACTACCTGATCGATGAGAAAATCGCGGACAGCTGCGAGAAGACGGCTCCTTACCGCATCGAAGTGGATCCAACCAGCCGGATGTTCGATCCGTTCAATCCCGATCGCCCGCCTATGCCCGAAGACGATCCGGTTGCGAACAGCTACATGCGGCTCGTCGACCGCAAGAAAGGTTATCCGCTTTGGGAAGCCAATGGTCGAACCAACACAGCTGAAAACCCGCAGTGGTGGTCCTATTTGCCGTTGGACGAGCGCGGAGTACTGGTGCTTGATGTCAATGACGCAGTCCGAATGGCACTGAAGCACTCGCCCGCTTATCAGCAACAACAAGAAACGCTTTACCTTTCTGCACTCGACGTTAGCAGCGAGCGATTTCTTTTTGATTCCCAGTTCTTCAGTAGTTGGCGGGGTTCCTATGTCAACAATGGAAGCGCTCGAAGTCCAGTTTCTTCACAATTTGATGCCACTCCAGGAGTGTCACTGCGAAAGCGGTATGCCTCCGGTGCTGATTTACTGGTCAACTTCGCGAACACTTTCACCTGGCAAGTTGCTGGTCCCAATGACTATAGCGCGAACTCACTGCTCGACTTCTCGCTAATACAGCCGCTTTTGAGACGGGGCGGTCGCGATGTAGTTCTCGAGCGACTGACGCTTGCTGAACGTGTGCTATTGTCAAACGTCAGAACTTTCGAACGCTATCGCCGAGGTTTTTACCTGCAAGTAGTCACTGGTCGCCAAGCCATTCAAGGCCCGAGTCGACAGGGCGGACAGTTTGGTATTTCCGACATTCAGGGTCTTACCGGTCTCGCCAGTGGTGCGGGTACCGTGGGTGGCGGCGGTGGCAATCAAGGTTTTACCGACACAGGAACTCCCGGAGCCGGCGGTTACTTCGGCTTGCTTCAACAGCAACTGACGATTATCAACACGCGAGAAAACATCCTCCGTCAGCAAGACAACCTGATGCGGTTGGAGGATAATTATCGCGAGCAGCTGTTAAAGGTTCCTGATTCGCAAACTGTCATTCCGCAGCAACAATTGCAAGTGGCCCAGCAGCAGCAAGCTGTGTTTTCAATTCAGACCACCTTGTTGCAAACCAACGTGACCTACGAAACGCAGTTGGATACCTTCAAACGACTACTAGGATTGCCGGCTTACCTGTGCGTAGAAATCCGCGACTCTTTGCTTGACCAGTTCAATCTAATCTCGCAAGAGCTCCGCACTCGCAGAGATGATTTGAATTCGGTTCGTATCGACTTCGGCAGTACCAACACCCGCATTCTCGAACTCAGCACAGTTGAACGTGATCCAACTACGCGAACACAGTTTCGAGCAATTGAAAATAGCGACGCGTTGCAAAAGCAAATCGCTGAGCTGCGGACGACCATTCAACCGCTGACAGCTATCGAGAAGCAAGTCCTCGAGCAAGATATGACTGTGGTGCGCTCCGACATCGAGCGGCTAAAGCAGGCCATTCCGGCTAGAAAACTTCAAATGGATCGGCTGGCAAGTATCGTCGAAACCGAGCGGGACATGGTATGCAGTATCCTTCCGCTGAAGGATTTCGATGCCAGAGTATTGGATAGCCGCAGCCTGGACGTTCTACCACAACAACTTACCACCGAGTTGGATCGACTTGAAAAGAAGTTCAATGCATACATTGAGCGAACTGCGAAGTTGGACGGGGAAATTGTCTCCGTCGCAAAAGAAATTGCAGACGAAAAGTCCGACGAAAAGCGCTTCGCAACACTCAGCGAAAAAGCGGTTATCGGAACCCAAGACTTGGTCGCTTCGATTGGCGAAGACATCCTCGCACTACAGCTTATCCAAGCTCGTGCACGGACTGAGTCGGCACTGCTACCAGAGGTGGACCTGGAACCACGAGAAGCGTTGGACATCGCTCGGGCCAACCGCCGCGATTGGTTGAATGCGAGAGCGGCGCTGGTAAACCGGTGGCGGGTTATCGAAGTGGTTGCCGATGATTTGGAAAGCGTCCTCGACGTAACCTTTGCTGGAGATGTAGTCAATACAGGTGACAATCCGCTCGCGCTGCGCAGCGCGTCGGGACGCTTGCGAATGGGCTTGGCTTGGGATGCGCCTATCACTCGCTTGCAGGAACGCAACCGATATCGTCAAGCACTGATCGAGTACCAACAAGCCAAACGCAGCTACTATCAATTTGAAGATGGTGTTTGGCAAAGTTTGCGGACCACACTTCGCAGCATTCGTCAAAACCAATTGTCGTTCGAACTTCAACGGTACGCGGTCCGCAACGCGGCCCAGCAAGTAAGCATCAATGAAGACATTCGTCAAATTAACGAGACACTCAGTCAAGCCGCAGGGCCAACGGCGGCTCGCGACACTGTATCCGCGCTCGGCGACTTGTTGAATTCGCAGAACTTACTGATTGGTGTGTGGGTCAACTACGAAGCGTTGCGGCGCAACCTTGATCTCGACCTCGAGACGATGCAAATCGATTCCGAAGGGCTCTGGATTGATCCAGGTCCCATCCGTGTCGACACGGTTGGCGGACAACTGGGTCCTGCAATCATGAACTACGGATTGTCCGAAGGCGAGCAGGTCATTGCTAGTCAGCTACAGGATTTGGGCAGTGTACCGACTGAATTTGCGCCATCGAACCAGATTCCTTCCGATGCACAGCATGTTTATGCTCCAAACGAGTTCGGATTGATCGAAGGACCTATTGTGGCTCAACCGCCGCGAAGCCTTAAACCGGGAGGCGATGTCCCACTGCTTGTTGGTGCACCATCAGTTGGTGGAAGCGGGTTAGTAGGCGTCAGCCCGAATTTAAACTTGGCTCCAGAAATGTCGAAGTCTCCGTTACCAGTCCAGCCCCTTCCTTATCCGCCACTCCCGCCAAACATGGCTGGAGTGCCACAGGTACCGGTGACACGGTAAGTCCCCGTGGCGGACGCTGCTAGCGTCCGCTAAAAAACCCGACGCTAGAGCAGCGTCGGCCACGGAAATCCCGTAGCTGGTTTCGTGAGAAACCGGCTGAAGTAGAGTTGGCTCGAATACATCCGGATTCTCACGAATCCAGCTACAGGCGATCGCTAGAATCGTTTAACGCTGTACGGCGCAACATCTAAATGTGGCTCTTCGCCGTTGATCAACTCCTTGATCAATCGACCCGTAACCGGCGCCATACTCAGCCCTAACATGTTGTGCCCAGCGGCAATCCAAACATTGCCCCACTTTGGACTCGTATCAATCACTGGCAAACTATCGTATGTCATCGGACGCCAGCCGTACCATGTCTCGAGCTCAGGTTCGCAGTACGGATCTTGCAAGTAATGCTCCGCACCGCTACGCAACAATTGCAGACGCTCCGGCTTGATCGATTCATCATAGCCCGCGAATTCCATTATGGAACCGAGTCGATAGCCTGAGTTCATAGGTGTCACCGCCACTCGATGCTCAGGAAATATCAGCGGAATCTGTGGGCAGATCTTTGGGCGGGGCATGGTGATCGAATAGCCTTTGCCCGGCTGAATTGGAACGGTGCAACCTAGATGTTCGTGCAACATTGGAGTCCATGCGCCACTGGCAACTACGAACACGTCGGCTGTCAGGTTTCCATGAGTCGTCTCGACCGTGGTTGCAGATTTCTGCAGGCCATTAAAACGAACCAGTTCGCAGTTCTCTTTGAACTGGACACCGGATTCTTCCAAGCGAACGCGCATTGAATGCACTAAGCGATCGGGACGCAAATGTGCATCGTGCTCGTACATCCAAGCTCCAGCGATATCGGGCTTTAGCGCCGGTTCGAGCGCGATGGCTTCGACCGCGCTCAATCGCTTGGCCGGTTCATTGAACATTTCAGCCAACAATTTGTCCGTTTTGGCGTAGTCATCTAAGGCTCGAGCACTCTTGTACGCGAACATCAAACCCTTGGCTTGCCATTCGCAGTCGATCTT
>JANNNN010000415.1:0-2687 GCA_031398555.1 Planctomycetia bacterium
GCCACTGAAATAGCCACCGGTGGAATTAGAGCGGGATATGTTAAGTTCGTGCCGGCTGAGTTTGATGGACTTGGGATTAGGGTATTTTGTCCAGGGCCTTGCGTGTTCAACGGAATGAACTGAGGTGGCGTTGACGACTGGGGGAGACGAGGATTTGAGTAAGGTGTTTGATTCGTATAGTTCGGTACAGTGCCATACGCATTCGGGGCGTAACTGCCGCTCTGCGGCGCGATCCAATACGTGCCTCGGAGGTTTGGTTGCGCGTTGGGTAAAGCATAGGTTGACGCGGGGTTCGCCTTGGTGGCAATTTCGCGGTTCCAAGCGAGGTCGTCAGTGGACTGGAGCAATTCAGAGATGCGGCGGTCGACTATTTCATCTTT
This sequence comes from Planctomycetia bacterium, assembly GCA_031398555.1. Classification (GTDB taxonomy): domain Bacteria; phylum Planctomycetota; class Planctomycetia; order Pirellulales; family Pirellulaceae; genus Aureliella. The sequence continues at coordinate 381 of JANNNN010000415.1, forward strand.
ACGCTCGGCTCGTTTCTTAAGCAACTCCTTGGCTTCAGCCAATTCTGTTTCCAGCCTTTCAACTTGCTTCGACTGGGCCGCATGTCGGAGATCAAACTGCTTGCCAACCGCTTCGGTGAGCGACATTTCGAGCTTGTTCTTTTGATCTGCACTGGCAGATCGAAGTTGATTCCTTAGTTGATTGATTTCATTCGATGCTGCTATCTCGGTCGCGTCTTGTGGTTCGATTTGACTTTGATTGTAGGGATTTGCGTAGTAGGTCGTGGTCGGTTGGCGGCTTTGCGGTAGGTATTGCGAAGTGGGTGCAAGTGGGGGTTGTGTGGTTGTTGAGTAGTTTAGGTTTGACGACACTTGTGGATTGTTGGCAAACCTCTGTCCAACGACGGTTGACGTGGGAGCCAGCCTCATTTGAGCGTTGTACCGAGCGGCTTGCTCTGATCGGTAGCGATTGTCGTACGCAACAATACACAGCCATCCGATTGCCAGAACAACTATGCCGGCAATTGCGAATTGCCAAATGAGGCGAGATCGACGTGGAAGTAGCTTCGGTGTTTCGACACTTGCTAAAGGAGATGCTGACATGTTTGGTCCTTCAATATGGATAGTTAACACTCTGGAGTAGTTACTTTTTCACTAACCCGAATGCGTGAGCGAGGCGAAACCGCCCGGAAACGAAACGTTTAGGTTTTTGACACGGTATTCATCCCGGCTGTCAATGAACAGTTCTAGTTTGGCGTCGGATACGTTCGCAACGCGGAATTTCAGAGCGGGTTCCTCTCGCTTACGCATTCGGGTTAGTTCTCGCCCTGTTGGTTCGTGTTGGTACGGGCATAAAAAGTAGGCTCTTACACTCCGGTTCACTGGCCCTTCCCTATTGCATCCGGAATCCCGGATGCAATAGGGAAGCCAGTGGCACACTAAACTAAGTATCCGCAACAGCAAACTTACGGATTCGGGTTAGTTGCCATTCAGCTCACCTGTAAGTTTGTGTATCTTGTCGCTGAGTTTTTGCATTTCAGTGCGCCAGTTTGTATTTTCGAAGTCGATGTTCAGCTGCGGACTGGAACGATGGGTAGGATTGGTTGGGACAAAATCGGAGTCTGCCGAATTGCTGAAAAAATTCGATGCACTGTAACTGGCGACGAAGACGAGAACGGCAAACAAGGATGCGGCAATAGTTCCGCGCAAGCTTCTTCGACTGGCTATTTCTGAGGGTAGCGGCATGCGCGAGGGGGCTCGCAGATGCCCTAGGCATCCGCGCAGTAACTCCGCAGCATCTTCGGCTGACGCAACTCGGCGATCGGTCGACTTCGCCAAAAAACGGCCAATCAATCGATCGAGCCAAGCCGGCATGGCTTCGTTCAACTCATGAACAATTCGCGGTTTGTCTTCAGTCACCCGGCGGAGCACGGCCAGCGGCGAGTCACCGCGCACGGGCGGATGTCCGGTCGCCATGGTGTAGAGCACTGCACCGAGTGAATAGAGGTCGGATCGCGCGTCGACAGATTCACCGCGAGCCTGTTCGGGGCTCATGTAGTTCGGCGTTCCTGCGACCAAACCACTAGCGGTCATCGATGCATCGTCGAGAACGCGAGCGAGCCCAAAATCGCTGAGCATCACGCGATGACCACCTTCGTCGATCAAAATGTTAGCGGGCTTGATATCGCGATGAATGATCCCTTGTTTATGCGCGGCGATCAGCGCCTCAGCGATCTGCAAGCCGATCGACAGCACATCGCCTATTGCCAGTGGTCCATCGCGTTCGATGCGTTGCTGCAAACTACCGCCGCCGACGAGCGGCATGACGATGTACGGCAACGAGCCTTCACAGGTCACTGCATAAATGGGCACAATGTTCGGATGCACCACTGCTGCGACCGCTTGGGCTTCGCGAAAGAATCGTTGCCGTGCTGTCCCAGTGCTTGCTAACATCGGAGACAGTAATTAAATGGCTAGCAGTCGATGTAGTTGCTTAACAACATTGAAGTATATAAAATACTCGGCGGTCACAATCAGCGGCGTGATGGGGGCAGGAATCGCTACATTAATGTTCCTAGCTCGTGGGAAAGGAGAAGACATCACAGGGATTGTCGCGCCGGCATTACTGATCACGTTTCTTTCGAGCGTAGTTGCAATCGTTGCGGCTGTTCTTCAAAGACGCATGCAAAGGTCATAGACGTAAAAAAAAGACCACTGACAACAGCAAGACCGTGAAGATTCGGAACAAAGAGGAAGAAACATGTCAAAGGGGCGTACGCAGACCTGGCTTGTGATGATCGCCCTGGCCATCGGCCTGCTATTTTTAGC
>JANNNN010000464.1:0-3180 GCA_031398555.1 Planctomycetia bacterium
AAAATTAGCGTCGGAATACAGATAGGCAATGCCGTCCCGCCAGGGCTAGCCCTCTCCATTGCCGAACACGTTTCGATAATGCTTGGTGTGAGTATTCCCACTAAATCTTTGAAAATAGGCTGAACGCTTCGTACGACGAAAAACCGGCTGCTTAGGATGTCAAAATGATTGTCGCAGGTGATAGTTGCACAATACTAGCGTCAATAGATTTGTGTAAGTATCATCGATTTGAAAATAAGGTCATAGCTAAAAATTGAGCTCTATGAATGTGGACAATCAGGGGCATCGATGACAGGATCCGATTTGTTTGCAATTCTCCAATAATGCCCATCTATCATAGCGACTCCTTTCCCAGGCGATGAAGCAGGTGCAACGCGGACACTTACGAACTCGCTTTGTTGTGGAATTACAATGCCGAGGCCTTCCGCGATCAATTTGTGTTGCTCATATTCCCCAAGAATAATGATTCCTTCGCATTTCAGTCGCGATCTCGACCCTCCATTTCCTCTCACCCGTTTCATGGGGTCGTGTTGCTGCCCGAGAGTAGCTATCACTCCTCGTCCAATCCGTATTCTTTGAGCGACTCGGAATATTTGGTCTATCCGACGCTGGCCAGTTGGCAATAGCATGATTTTGTCTACTACAGGTCGCGGCAGTTGGAGCAGTACGTTGGGCGGTAAATCTGCGTCTTTAAAAACCCATTGTATTTTACTTCTCCCACCGGAGCTTATATTCCTTTTGGCGTCCCGGTTTCCACGTTGGGTTAATAGTGCTTCTTCAATACGAACTAGACCAAGACTCCAATTCGCTTGTTCGTCGTCTGCAGAGAGTAACATGCAGAGGTGCCCCATCGACTCAGGTGGAATCATCCAGCCGCCAAGTGATTGGGAATACTTGCAATCAACATCTACACCTGCGATCCGATAATCCATTGCCTGGCCGTCTTCGAACTTAAACGCGCGGTGCAAGTTGATTTCAACCAGAGTTCCGCAATGGGTCTTCTCAGTTTTGTATAGCTGATCCCAGCGATAACGACCTGTGTGCTGTCCATCGTATAACTGATCCAGTGTTTGCCTGAGCACCAATCCAATTTTCTCTCCCTTTGGGTCCAATTCTCCGATTGCCTCTGCGACCGCTTCTATATCACGATCAGGCATGAAGTCTGCTCCGGAATGGCCCTAACCGGTTAGCGCGTTTAGAGGCCGTTCATCAGTTGGGAAATAGAAAGGTCAAGAGCCTTCGCAAGAACTGCGATATTGCGGAGAGAAACGTTTCGTTTGCCTCGTTCGATTCCACTAATGTAGGTACGATCTAGTCCGCAATTTGCAGCAAATGCTTCTTGAGAGCAGCCACGCTCTTTTCGGAGTTGACGCAGCCGTTCGCCAAATTTCTGAACAACATCAGATTTAGCAGGCATGAACTAAAGATAAGAAATTGTCGCTAATAGAACCACGGACTATGAGTCACATCACTGCCGGTCGTTCGCTTACGCAGGCCGATCCGGAAGGCGTAAGGAATCAAAAGAGACTCAGATAGTTTCGGTGCCAGCAGTATCGCTTTCAGTCCACCCGCGTAAAATGTCAAAGCACCGTCAGGAGCAATCCATGCCGACCATCACCGTTCCCGACGACACTTACGCCCGCATCGCCCGCCGCGCCGAGGATCTCGGCACGACTGTCGAGGCGCTCGTCGTGCCTGCAGTGGAGCAAGCGGCTCTAAAGCCCGAGGCCCAAGGCCTTCAACCATCACCGCCGGACGCGGTGTCCTACGTCGAATGGAAAGCCCGTTTCGACGATTTACTCGCTCTCGTTCGCAATCGTTCCGAGCGATACACTTACCCGCCCGGCTTCGAAGTCGATGTTAGCCGCGAGGCGATGTATGAAGGGTGCGGGGAATGAACTTCATCCTCGATGCCAACATCCTTCTGCGTTTTTCCGACGCAGCTTCCGCACAGCATTTGACGGCGGTCGCCGCAATCGATTTCCTGAGCAGACAAGGGCTCGTTCCGCGAACCGTTCCCCAGTCTCTCTTTGAATTCTGGGTGGTCGCGACTCGGCCGCCAGCGAATAACGGGCTCGGGCTTTCGACTATCGATTGCGAGACGGCGGCCGCAGGACTGGTCGTGACATTCCCGATCATCGACGACAAGCCTTCGCTATTTACCGAGTGGTGGACGCTCGACATCGCCCACACCTGCCGCGGCAAAGTCGCCCGCGATGCCCGCTACGTGGCCGCCATGAAGACCCACGGCATCACGCACATCCTCACCTTCAACGTCGCGGACTTCGCCCGGTTTCCCGGCATCACCGTGCTCGATCCGCACGCCGTTGCGGCGTCGTCGGCAGGGCCCGGGACAGGCTCTTAAGCGGTTTTTGCGATTTTGCGATTCAGATTCAAACAATCGCCACCGTGTCTTTGAATTGGCTAATGTCGTTGTCGGAGTTGTACTTGCGATTAGACCCGCTCCGAGAAGTCGCTGTCGAGCACAGATGCCAGTAATGGCCAGTCCAGCAAAATGGGATCGAAAAGACCGCAAAGGGACCGAATATCGCCTCGAAACCATCACAGATCGAGTCAAAGAGGCGCGTTTCGATCGGTTTATTGCTTCAAAACCATTGCTTTCGCGATCCGAACGCGCGTCTTGTCGCCCCGTGCTACACAGTCTTTACCGATCAACGTAGTCGGCTTTAAGAAGAGTATTTCGAAGGTGCCATGGTGCCGTGGGTGCCACGGCACCATGAATCGGTACCCACTGGCACCGTGGCACCTTCGATTTCCGCGTTCCGCTCTCCGCACCACTCGCGGTACACTGAACCTCAACCATGCTCAAGCGCCTCGAACTCATCGGCTTCAAGTCGTTCGCGGATCGGACGCGGTTCGATTTCGCCCCGGGGATCACCGCCGTCGTCGGGCCGAACGGCAGCGGGAAGAGCAACATCGTCGATGCCGTGCGCTGGTTGCTGGGTGAACAGTCCGCCAAGAGCCTGCGCGGCGGAGAGATGACGGACGTCATCTTCAACGGGTCGAGTACGCGCAAGAGCCTCGGGCTCGCCGAAGTGACGATGACGTTCGACAACTCCGCGGGAATCCTCGGCATCGAAACCGCCGAAGTGCAAGTCACGCGAAGGGTTTACCGCGACGGCCAGGGCGAATACCTCATCAACGGCCAAGACGCCCGCC
>JANNNN010000555.1:0-6322 GCA_031398555.1 Planctomycetia bacterium
TAGCGATCTTCACCTTCGCTGGTCATCCAATCTGTGCCTGATCCAAACGCGGCTGTTAAACCCATATTTGGCTGAGGCGGACGAGCAGGCGCACCAAACATTTTGCTCGACAGCAAGCCGCTGATCGCCAGCGCATGATCGCGAACCATCTCCGCGCTCAGCCGCACTCGTGGTCCGCGACTCAACCAGATGTTCTCTCTATCGGCAAGCAATCCTTCTTCGGTCACTTGCGAAGTCTGCTGATACGATTGACTGGTCACCAATGTCCGCAGCATGAGTTTACTGTCCCACCCCGAATCCATAAACTCACAGGCCAACCAATCGAGGAGCTCAGGATGTGTCGGCGCATCGCCCTGCGAACCGAACTCTTCGCCGGTGCGTACAATTCCCAATCCAAACAGAGATTCCCACAGTCGATTGACCCAAACTCGAGCAGTCAGCGGGTTGCGGCGATCAACGAGCCATTTTGCCAACTCCAAACGATTCAATGTACTATCTGTCGCAGAGGCTGGCGGTTGTATTGTATCTACTTCCGTTGAATGAAAGACTTTCGGCACGCCAGCCACAACTTTAGGACCAAGCGATTTGTAGTTTCCGCGCAGTTGAACGTACGTTTCGCGATTCGCTTTAGCGTCAACTTCACGCAAAACTGGAACACTGGTTTCAGGTTTTAAATCGGCGAGTCGCTTTTGCAAGTCTGCTAGCTCCTTACGCTGACCCTCGTTGGACTTGGCGAGTTTCTTGGTAAAGAATTTTTTCAATTCCGTTGTCTGTTCGATGGACCGCTTTGCATCGAGGTGAATTTGCTGCAGTTCGGGAGATAGCATCGACCAATCGCGAGCCGTGGTGTCGGCGCTAATTAGCACTTCGAAGCTGCCGAGCAAGTGATGGCTATGCGCGGACCCATGTGTAATCTCAAGTCTCAATTTTCCAGGTCGCTCAATCGTTACAGACTCTTTCGGGATCGTCGCCAGTAGATGCTGAGTTGCGATCTGTCCACCGACTGCCCAACCGGATGCTTTATCAACATCCACGATCGCTGACGCATCGAAATTACTTTGCGAATAATCCGCATAGGCCTCACGTAGCGGAATTGGCTGACTCTTTTGAAACTGCAACTGTTTGCTAGTTTTGGGAGCCTTAGCAATTGTTTCGCGCGCTATCTCGTTGCGTTTTTCGTCCAACAGTTTTACTTCTGCTCCATCCAATCGATTCTGAATCTTACCATCGGTTCGATTCCAGATAGTTACTTGTTCGACTGGAAACTCACCGCCGAGATCCACCTCCCACCATGGATTTGCACTGACCGCCGTATGTGTTGTCGAGTTCTTGGTGTAATCACCATTTGTGTTGTCGTCGATCGCACGCTTTGCTTCGCCGGCGAAATCAGTCGCGCTCTGCGAAGCACTCCCGGCCAAGGCAATATTCTTGCCGGCCGAAAAGACTTGCACCTCTGCCAGTGACAGGATGCGATCATTGCCCATCAATTCGACGCGGACAAATCTCGACTTGGGCAAATGGTTGGAATCGTCGCCATCGGGCAGCAACGTTGCCGACAAATTGGTAACTACAAAATTGCCTCCCTCGCTTAGTCCCGCGCCACCTCCAGGCAGCTCGGGATGCGGCAGCGTTCGAATAGCAATCGATTCAATTCGCTTACCAACCATCGCCGCGGGTAAGGAAAGTTCTACTGTGTAACTATCCGTCGCAATGTTCTTCGCAGTCGGTTTAACTAGTATCTTGCCATCCTGGCCAAGCACGAATTCGCTTTTACCAGTCGAATTTCCAGACCAGGGAATGAGCGGCTGCCATGAGGGGGCTCGCAACTGTGCATCCCAAGTGGCGAACTCAGCGTCTGAGGCGGCTGTCGGTTGGTCGATATTCGATTGCAGAGCCTTGATTCGCTGCTGCCACTCTTCGCGATTGCGATTCTGCTCGGCTGTAAACAACTCGATCGTCGGACTCTCATCGCGGCGATCTGCGTCTTGAGATTGGTTAAAGACCGCGAACAATTTAAAATACTCTTCTTGAGTGAACGGATCGAACTTGTGCGTATGGCATTGAGCACAATTGAAGGTTACCCCCATCCAAACCGCCATCGTTGTGTTGACTCGATCGACGATGGCAACGTTTCGAAATTCTTCGTCGTTGGTGCCACCCTCACTATTGGTCAGCGTGTTGCGATGAAAGGCAGTTGCCACTAACTGGGATTCGGACGGATTGGGTAGCAAATCACCTGCCAACTGTTCGACGGTAAATTGGTCAAGCGGTTGGTTCTCATTGATCGCATTGATTACCCAATCGCGATAAGCCCAGATGGTGCGAGCGGGATCGTCTGCATAGCCGGCGGAATCTGCGTAGCGAGCCAGGTCCAACCATTTGCGAGCCCAGTGTTCACCGTATGTCGGCGAAGCTAACAGTCGATCGACTTGACGCTCGTAGGCGTCGATCGAAAGATCTTGCTCAAACCCCCGAACTTCTTCGACTGTCGGTGGAAGGCCAGTTAGATCTAAACTTAGTCTTCGCAGCAATTCGGCTTTGGTAGCGGGCTGAGATGGCGTCATACCGAGTGTGAGTTGCTTTGCTAAAACAAAACGATCCACAGCATGGTAGCCCCAGGCATTATTGAGTGCAGGCTTGGTTGATGGGACTTTTATTTCCGGCAAATGTGGAGGTGTAGGTGCAACGAATGACCAATGTTGTTCCCACTGCGCCCCATCGCGAATCCATTGTTCGATCAGAGCGGTTTCTTCCTTAGTGAACTTTGCGCCGAACTCGGGGGGCGGCATCCTTTCGCCTTCATCGTCAACGATCAAGCGGCGGAGCAGCTCGCTTTTGGCTGGATCTCCCGCAACGATTGGCCGCTCGCCCGAATCCGCCGGTTCAAAAGCTGACTTGGAATCGTCCAAACGGTAGCCGCCTTTGCGCTGTTCCTCATCTGGCCCGTGGCAAGCAAAACAGCGGTTGGAAAGCAGCGAACGGACTTGCTTGGCGGTGTCGGTATCCGCCCGCGCGAGCGGAGACAGCGCACAGAAGCAAAAAATTAGGGTCGCTCTCATGCAGAGCAACTTGAACGATAATAAATTCATAGGTCGTCAGGAGGGAATTTGGGTGGGGCCGGTCACTGCAAAACGGTTCCCCTATTCTACACCAATCACAGCCTGCCGCGAATCTCGCGGTTGCTCAACCCAGCACAGAATTAGCTGGGCCGCCGATTGCAAGAAGACATTGAGGCTCTTCCGCTAAAGCAGGCACAAGAGGCCCTCAAGCAGAGCCAGAGGAACAGCAAGTCGGCTTTATTGCTTGAAGATGTTCCAAAGCTCGTCGCGACCAACTCACGCGTTGAGCTCTCCCCACTGGACGTGGTCGCAGTTCTAACGAAAGTCGTACAAGATCAGGAAACTCGCTTGAAGACTAATTCCACTCCGGAAAATACAAGGCATAAGTCAGTTGGGAGTCAGTGCATCGACGTCATCAACAACAACGGCGAACAGGTCGCCCAGGGCAGCGAGAGCGCTTTCGTGCATGGTTTGCGCATCAATCACTTTGCCGCTCGCGGTTGGCAGGCTTCGAGTCGCGCAGGCACTGGCAACGATCGTCGGTTTAAAGCCCAAATTGAAGGCGCCGCGGGCGGTAGAGTTGATGCAAATATGCGTCATGAAGCCAGCGAGAACTATGTCCTCTACCCTGAGTGACCGGAGCTTTGTCTCTAATGTTGTTCCAATAAAAGAATTTGGAAAACGCTTGACGATCAAGTCCTCGCCACTTCGCGGAGCGACTTCTTTGGAAATCGCGCCGATTTCAGTGGAGATGTCATAGGGCGAGCCTGCACCAGCATCATGCTGAATGTGAATGATCGGGATTTTTAACTCTCTGGCTAATTCCAAGAGCCTCTGAGCTTCCAAAATGGCAGGTTCGACATTTGTAAGTTGCATCACTCCGTTGCGATAAGTGTTCTGACAGTCGACCATAACCAATGCCGAATCCTTGAGTTTGGCTGGACTGTTGCCCATGCCCGTAATGTCCCGAAGAGTTTTTGAAGCCGTTGACATGATTTATTTTCATCGTTCGCGTAGGTTGCTGTTCTGCTGTGGGTTCTTGCGAGAAAATATAGTCGATCGCTTCGACCGCGTCACCTCGTAGCTGGTATTGTCCGCCTGTCGTAGCTGGTTTGTAAGAAACCAGCTACGACAGATATTGCTTTCGGGGCTATAATGAAGGAATTACGACAGGCTCGAAGTTTGCCAAGCGGTTGTTCGACACAAAGTAGAGAGAAGTTCAAGAGTTTTTAAGGATAAGCTGAGCACGGATGGCAAAAAGTAAACCACGATCGGCCCCAGCTATTGCCACTGCGCCACCCGCAAGTGCCGTTTCACGGGCTGCTGAGCTAAACGAGGAACAGCAGGCGGCTGTCGAGCACGGACGCGCGCCGCTGCTAATCGTGGCGGGAGCTGGTACAGGCAAAACGACGACTTTGGTGCATCGAGTTGCTCATTTGCTGCGGACGGGTGTTGAGCCGGGACGGATCATGTTGCTGACGTTCACGCGACGATCAGCTGAACAAATGTTGCAGCGACTGCGTACATTGGGCGGCCTTGAAGATCGAATGGATCTTCGCGGTATTTGGTCGGGCACGTTTCACGCGACCAGCGTCAAATTGCTGCGGATGTACGGTGAAGCCGTCGGGATACCGCCACGGTTTACGGTGCATGACCGATCCGATTCGGAAGACTTGATGGGGACGTTGCTCGATCGGCACATTAAGAAATCAAATTTAGTCGGAATGCCGAAGAAGGGGACGGCGCTGAGCATCTACAGCTTTATGGTCAACAGCCAAATGCCGCTTAAAAAAGTTTTGTTGGAGCAGCACGGCGAATACATCGATCATGTTGAACCGCTGAAGAAACTGTTTGATGACTACGCACGCCATCAGAAAGAACTGGGCATCGCGGACTTTGATAGTCTGCTAGTACTGATGCGAGATTTGCTGCGTCATGAGCACGCAGGGCCCATGATTCGGCGTCGCTTCGAGTGTGTGCTGGTGGACGAATATCAAGACACCAACCCGTTGCAAGCTCAAGTGCTGCAAGCGCTTTGTCCGACCGGCGAAGGCTTGACTGCAGTGGGTGACGATGCACAGTCGATCTATTCGTTTCGTGCGGCTACGGTCCGAAATATCCTGGATTTTCCGGCCCAATTTACAGGTGCCCTGGTTTTAAAATTGCAGCAGAATTATCGTAGTACCCAGCCGTTGCTGGCTTGTTCGAACGCAGTGATCGCAGAAGCTCGAGAGCGCTATGAGAAGGAACTTTGGAGTGCTCGCAACGAGGGCGAACGGCCGAAATTGGTGGAGTGCTATTCCGATTACGAACAAGCCGACTTTATTGTCGAAAAGATCAAACTCCATCGACGCAATGGAATTCCGTTGAAGGAACAAGCAGTTCTCTTTCGCGCATCGCATCATTCGGCAGTGCTAGAAACGAATTTGATGCGCGAGAAGATTCCCTACGTGAAGTACGGTGGGCTGAAGTTTGCCGAGTCAGCTCATGTGAAAGACATGTTAGCGTTCCTGCGTTTGGCCGAGAACTATCGCGATACTGTGGCCGCTCTGCGAGTGTTGTTGTTGATCCCTGGCGTTGGCCCAAAGAAAGCCGCACAGTGCATTGAGACTCTCGAGGTCGCCTCGGCGGGAGTAAGTGTGTTGGGTCAAGTCCGCGCGCCGGCAAATGCCAAAGAGATGTGGGGAAAGCTAGTCAAATTGCTGACGCGCTTGGCGGAAAATGAACCCGTTAAACTATCGGCGCAACTAGAACGAGTGCTTGAATTTTATGAACCCTTGATGGAAGCCAAGTACGATTATGCTCCGCAGCGCAAACGCGATCTCGAGCAGCTGTTGATATTGGCAGATCGTTTTGAGAACCGTTCGCAACTGCTCGTTGATTTGACACTCGATCCACCCAATAGCACTGCGGATCTACCTCAGACCGATGATGGAAAAACAGTTAAGCCGAAATCGGATGAGCCACCACTGGTACTCAGCACTATTCACTCCGCCAAAGGACTCGAATGGCCGGTGGTTTTTGTAATGAGTGTTGCACAAGGGATGATTCCGTTTCCTCGGTCAGCTGAGACACGCGATGGCTTTGAAGAAGAGCGACGCTTGCTGTACGTCGCTTTGACGCGAGCAGCAGACTGGCTGTATGTAACTTATCCAAAGTTCAAATCAGGTCCCAGCTGGAGTAATTATTCGCAGAATCAAGGCGGTCGAAGCGAGCTGATTTCGCCGAATATTTTAAATCACTTCGAACAAAGCAGACGAAAG
>JANNNN010000592.1:0-4916 GCA_031398555.1 Planctomycetia bacterium
CCGTTTTTAGGGTAGCAAAACGAGGTTTCAAAGGCATTGAACCGCAAGAGATTAGAAGACTGCAGAGATCGCTTGTTCTCCTTTTGCGATCAATTATATTCTGCGATCCAGATTGAATGTAAGCTGATCTTTGCGTGCGGAGTGTTGTCACGCGAGGGTTTGATTGCGCGAAAGATCACCCAAGGACTCAGGAGGAGATCAAGAATGAAAAGGGTCCGCGTTATTAAACTTGGCGGCAGTCTACTTACGATGCCGAACTTGAAACAGAAGTTTCAAAAATGGTGCCGTGAAAACCCTCATCCATTGACGTTGATCATTGTCGGTGGCGGCCCAGTGGTGGATGCCGTGCGTCAAGTCCATCAAGCCAACCCACTTACGGAAGGGTTTGCGCACTGGGTTTGCATTGATCTGCTCGAGCACACGGCCCGCGTCGCCCATCAACTCCTTGGCAACGTTGAATTATTTGAAACGATGGATGACCTCCAGCAACCGTTTTCCGGTTCTAGGGTCAACTCAACCACGCCGATCATCGCCATTGTGCAAGTCGCAATTTGTTTCGCCAGGGAGTATCCGAATATGGGCCTTCCGGAAAGCTGGGACGTGACGTCCGATTCACTTGCAGCAGCGTTTAGCAATATGTATGCCGCTGAAGAATTGGTGGTAATGAAGTCCTGTGATCCATCGCACCGCACATCAGATCTTGAATCGCTTGCCGACTTCGGGTTCGTCGATCCGCATTTCGCCGATCTTGCTGAGGACATAGCTGAAGTGCGTTTCGTCAATTTGAAGAGCTACCGATGAAGGCGGAAGCCACGTAAGAGTGAGCTAAAGGTGGCTGCTTACCTCACGGATTTAAGGATGGTTGTTGTCAGTGCCGCAATTTTCAATGACCTGATTGGTTGTCCATGCACAATGGCTCTTCAGCCAAAGACGTTCGACTCGTCTGATTTCTGTGCTTGGGAAGCCATTCGATCGGAGGCAATCCGAAGGGCAACGGGGACGTTTGAACGCGATTACATTGCTGAGGCCATCGCCCCTATTGCCAAGCGGCGGAAGCCGCCCCGGTTACGTGAATTGTGCGATGCGGCAGTTCGCGAGCTTCACGAAGAACTGCGCAAAACACCTGGCGCAATCACGATCGAGCGGCTGGCAACTAACATTGCCTCCGTCGCGCAGTGGATGGAGCCGCCAGCGGCTGCGGACGCCTGCGACAAAGTTGGCCGAAGTTATGGAGAGAACTAAAAATCCTGACGACCGTCGACAACTGGCATCGGGCTTTGCCAAAGTTGCCGAACGGATGTCCCCACCCGCCGCCGCTGCCACCCTGATGTCGCAAATGACCGGAACTGACGACCCCGATGTCGTGGGGTATTTGGCACGGGGCCTTGGGCCGGTGCTGGGCCGGTTGGAATCGAACCAGGCGCAGGAGTTATCCGAGCGGGCGGCTGGGCTGGTATCCAAGGCGTTCGCTGAGAATCCTAAAAGCTACGTGCTCCCATATCTCGCCGAGGGGCTCGCAGATCTCGCCGGTTACCTGGAACCGGAGATGGCTCGCGCACTATGTACTCGTGCGGCGATCGGCCTCCCAATTTCAGCAAAGGGAAGGTCGCTCTCCAACTCCGCCGCAGCGCTTGTCTACTTGGCCCCACGGATGGAGCGGGACAAAGCCTCCACCGTTTGCGGCAAGATGGTCGCCAGCCTCGAACTTACACTACAAAATTACAGTCCGCAGATCGAGGACACTCTTGCCTTTGAGATCAGTACCCTTGCGCAAAGTTTCGCCGCGCTGACCGCCTGGCTTAATCCGGAGGACTTGACCGCCTCTCGTGAATCGGCGTGTCGCGAATTGCTACAAGGTGTGGCCACGATTCCGAATTTAATCGAAGGTCACACTCGCGATTTAGCGAAACCGCTGTTCCACAAGCTCGCCGCTTGCACGCTTGGCGTTAAGGCTGGGGACCTGGAACGCATGAACCGGTCGATTATCGACGCCCAACTCGGCGCTGTGCTCCACCTCTCGAAGCTCCAACCGCGGCCATTGCCCTCACAGTCGCTCGTCGATCTCCTCCTCAAATTTATCCTGACGGTCGAGAAGAAGGGGTGGACGTTGGAGGGCCTGTACAGTGCTCTCTACCACGGGTTTCACGCTATCGCCCGCGTAATGAGCGGAAAGGATCCCGCCGAGGCGGAAACCGCCATGCGAAAAATCATCGATGCGAAGGATTTCAAGATTGAAGGTTGGTCTTGGGATGAATTAGATGGCTGGCTCAAGACCACCAAACTTGATTCGGACCGCAAAGCCGCCATTGAGAAAATCATCGAGGAGTTGAAAGGCAAAGATAGAAACTCGGTCCCGATGGATAAGTAGTCGAGGAACAGTATCACCTTTAAGCCAGTGCTTTTCCGAATAATACAAGCAGTCGAGCCCAGGCTTTTTCGGCCAGTTCATGGTTGTAGACTTTCGTATCGGGCGGACACCGACCATGGCCAGCTTCCAGTCGCAACTTCCCAATCTTGGGCTTCAGTTCCTCAAGGATATCGTTGAGCAAAGAGTGTGAGACTTGTTCATAGATCGGGAAATCTCTTGTGAATTGGGTGCCACTGGCTCGGCCAGTGCTAACGAAGGAACGGCGGTTGCAGTGCAATGTCAAGGCCAATGCCTCGAAGTGTGCAGATACTCAGTCGACCTTATACTCGAGCACTCCAAATTAGGTTCGCATCAAGTCCAGACGATTGCCAGTGTATTGACTCGATTTGTAACGGGCCAACGCGCTGATGATAGCGTCGAATTCCCTGGGTAAGAGTCAATTAGTGAAGATTGGTCCGCAGAGTTGCCGATTCGCCCCTATCAAAGTCCATCGAACGAATTTCAACAAATTCACGAGCTCTAGAAATGGACAGTTCAATTTGTTCTTGGCTAGGTTCTTGCCCAGCATACTTGACCATATCCGCCGCTTCGAGGAAATCTTGCAAACGAACAGACTGTTCGACTCCAAAGAGTTGACGAGAGCGCATCGCTCGCAAGAACTCTTCAGTCGTTTGATCAGGAGCTCGCACTCCCGTTGTGCCTTCAATGTACTGCCGAACAACTCCGGTCAATCTTAAATAGAATTCTTGAAAGCGACCTTGAGCGGGCAGATTCTCCGCGAGCAGCTGAGCCAATGCAGTTTTGGCAATCTCCGAGGGCGAAAGCATTTTGGGCTCAACAACTGAGTCGGCTTTTCGACCTCGCCGCCATACAAAAAAACCGATCAGAGCGGCAACTGGTAAAGTCAAAAGTACCCACCACCATGAGAGCCTATCGTCTAAGGGTCGCGGCGGAAACATCGGCTCAAGCGATGCTAAGCTTGGCACCTCGTCGCCCAGCTCGGAAGTGACATTGATTTCTACCGGTTCGGTCTCAATCAATGTTGGCGAGTTGAAATTCTCCGAGCCTTCGCGCTTATCGACGAACTCGACTGCGATCGAGCGAACCAAGTGCTTTCCCGCATGCGTGGGTTCCAATTGATAGCGAAATTGTCGCTGCTGTACATCGGTCGCATCCGCCAGATGCGACCCGCTTCGATCCATAGCATGCGAGCCTCCTTTTTGTAACTCGCTATAGTCGCGAATAAGAAAATCGCCGACCGCTTGTCCGAACGCAGGCGGTTTAACTTCAACACCCTGTGCGAATCGAACTTCGATTTCCATGGAGACCAGATCCGATAGTCGTGGCACGCTCGGCCAGATCCGTATAATTAGCTTGACGGGACCTTTCTCCGCAACGCGTTCAACGGCGTCTGACGGAATCGCCGATGGCGATGAGGTGGCTCGCGATGGTGCACAACTGGTCACCAGCAAACTGATTAACATGATCCCGACTAAAGCGACGGGACGAACGCGTGGCTGCTTCATCGCTGTCGCTCCCGCATGCGGAAGAACTTTTGCAAACTTTTTGAATACGATTCATCTGTTCGAATCTCAAGTCGATCGACGTTGGCTTTGCGAAACCAATCGGTCAGCTTGCGTTCTCTGTCGTCGGAGGCCTTAGCAAATAGGGCTCGCACCTTGGGATGCCGCGTATCCAATTCAAGCAGTTCGTCCGTCTCCGCATCGCGAAGCGTAATAAAGCCTACGTCCGGCAACGTTTTCTCCCGTGGGTCAGACAGTGTAACGGCAATACAATCATGCCGTTGATTGGCGATCGAAAGTGCCTGAGAACAATCGGGCCCAAGAAAATCGCTCATCACAAATACAACGCACCGTCGGCGCTGCACATGTCCCAAGTACTCGAGCGCCTGGGCGATATCGGTGGGGGCTTTGATCGGCTCCGTTGCCAACAGCTCACGAATCAGCCTCAGGACGTTACCGCGTCCCTTGCGAGGCGGAATGTACTTAACCACATCGTCAGCAAAGAACAGCAAGCCAACTTTGTCATTGTTCTTTAGCGCCGTGAACATAAGCACCGCCGCGACTTCGACGGCCGTTTCGGTCTTGGTCAGTCGCTGCGATCCAAAGGCACCAGATGCTGAAATGTCGACTGCCAGCAACACCGTCAGTTCGCGCTCTTCGCAAAACGTCTTGACATAAGGCACACCCGCGCGGGCGGTAACGTTCCAATCGATACTGCGAATTTCATCTCCAGGAACATATTCGCGAACTGCGTCGAATTCCATCCCACGTCCTTTGAAGACACTGAGGTATTCACCGGCAAGCAGATCGTTGACTTGTCGACGAGCGACGATCTGAATTCGGCGAACTTCTTTCAATACGGATTCGAGGTCGTGGGTTGGCATGATAGCTTATGGTACAGGGACGGATTCAAGCACCTTACTAATGATGTTAGCGGTCGTCATTTCTTCCGCTTCAGCTTCGTAAGTAATGATGATCCGGTGACGCAAAATATCCGGGGCCACATCTTTAATATCTTGCGGAGT
>JANNNN010000595.1:0-4424 GCA_031398555.1 Planctomycetia bacterium
TATTTTTCGCGCCGCCAGCCCGAGGATCAGGCGCACCGGCTTTGATCCAAGTCTCGAAGTCAGCAATCACTGCGGCTGGCAACTTCGAACCATAATCTTTAGGAGGCATAATTAACTTCGAATCTGAGTGCTGCATCGCCAGCAGCAACAGACTGCTCCCCGGTTTACCAGGCACGACAGCCGGTCCAGATTCTCCGCCAGCTCGGATGCCTTCCCGTGTATCGAGCAACAACTTGCCACCGACTTCATCGGACTTGGAAGAATGGCATTCGTAGCAATGTTCGACGAGCACCGGGCGTATTTTGGATTCGAATAAACGCTGCTGATCGCGAGTCAGTCGTTCCTGAGCGGTAACCTGAGCCGACAGAAGTTGCCCGCTAATACTGGCCAAGCCAATCGCAGCCACACACCAAAATCGTTGTCGCATTAGGGCTCTCCGGTACGAAGTTTTAGGGTGGTTAGTTCTGTGAAGGTGTTCGGTAAGTGGTTTTAAACTTATTGCGTCACACTCTCAAATCGAGGACATTTTTTGATCGAGGTATTAAACCAAATGTATTTGGCAAAGTTTCGGTGTGACGAGCCGCGAGAGTGATGGTAGCAATAATTCTATCTGTAAGGGTGGTTTTTCGAAGAAACAAGTAGAGAAATAGCCGCAATCGGCCCTAGTCAGCATCTTTTGTTGGACTCGCTCTAGGTGCGACCTAGGATTTAGTGATTCGTTTTCCGAGATGATCGCCTTCGTCCATAAAAACTGCTCGGCTAAGAGATGTCTACTGCTATCGTTCGATCCAACAACTCCACCGCTATGATTGGCGATTCGTTCGCGCGCGGAGTCATGGTGATGTTGGTCATCAACCTTGGCCAACGCGTCGTCGGGCTGGTGCGAAACTTTGGGTTTTGCCAATTCCTGACCGATAGCGAGCTAGGGCACTGGGCACTGGCGAACAGCTTTTTCATGTTTGCGGCACCCTTAGTTGTCTTAGGATTGCCAGGCTCATTTGGGAAGTTCGCTGAGTACTATCGCCAGCGCGGCTGCTTGCGAATTTACCTAATTCGGACGGCGACGATGATCGCAGTAAGCAGCGTATTGATCGCGCTGGTGCTACTAGGCTCGCCCAAGTTGCTTGCGTGGCTGGTCTATCGCGACGAAGCCACCGCGCAGGTGGTCACTTGGACCGTCATCACGCTCTTGGCCCAAATTGGCTATAACGTCGTTTACGAAATGACTCTTTCGCTCCGTCAAGTTAGAGCCGTTTCGTGGATGCAATTCACCAATGGTGTCAGTTTCGCAGTTTTCAGTATGGCTTGGTTAAGCTGCGGAGCTGCGTGGTCGGTTCTCCTTGTATCCTACGCAACCGCCTGTGTGCTCGGCATGTCAGTCGGTATCTGGAGCGTCTGGATGAATTGCGGCCAAGAGTTGAAACACAGTAGGCCTATGACTCACCGCGAACTGTGGCCTCGGATTCTTCCTTTCGCAGCCGCACTTTGGCTGACCAATCTGCTTACCAATACGTTTGACATCAGCGATCGATACATGCTGCTCCACTTTTCCCAAGGCGGCGTGGAAGTCGGCCAGTCATTGGTTGGTCAGTACTATTGCGGAAGAATCATGCCAAATCTAGTTACCAGTCTCGCTTTGATGCTCAGCGGACTAGTGCTCCCTTATTTGAGTTCCGATTGGGAAGCGGGCCATCATGACAATATCCGCCGTCGCATGATGCACGTACTATCAATCGCCAGCTTAACTTTTACAGGCTTGGGAGTGACTGCGCTGTTGGTTGCGCCGTTTCTCTTCGAAAATTACTTCGCCGGCCGATATGCACATGCACAGTCGATTTTAGGGCTGTCATTTATCCAATGTATATGGCAGAGTACGTTTTTAATCGCCTCGTCGTACCTAATCTGCGCCGAACGAGCCAAGTTGTTTTGCGTCAACTTGACGATCGGTCTGATGATCAACGTCGCACTAAACTGGCCACTCATCCATTACTTCGGACTATATGGGACCGTATCGGCCACTTTAATCGCAAATTTCGTAGTCATGCTACTGACCTTTCGAACGATGGGCAGCCTGGGTTGCCAGCTAGGTGCTAGAACGCTGATCTTTGTAATCTTTCCAGCTGTCCTGCTGTGTGGCCCAATCCTATCGGCCCTGGCCATCGGCGTCGTGTTCTTTCTGACTAGCCGAACGAATTGCATTTTAACTGAGCAAGATCGCACAGACATCGACAACTTGGTGTTGCCAAGGCTCACAGCCGCTGGCATTCCAATCCGCAGCCTTTGGCCGTAAACCATAAAGGCTGAGTGAGTGTCGCCTGTCGCTCCGCGACAGTAGCGTGGGCTGCGAAATTGGTGCGCGAACTCCAGTGTTTCCCCGCGCTACTTTCGCGGAGCGAAAAGCGACACTCCTCAAGCTGATCTGAGGCTTAGGCCGACAGAACGCGCCAAGTCGTTCCCCGATTCGAACGCAATCTGCGAGCCGTCTTGTTCACGGCTCTCTCAACCGATTGCAGCTTTTGATAAACCACCGGCCGACTTTCCGCAAATCGATCAAGCGAATTGCGGTACTTTAAAAAGAACATGAAGGTTTCCGCAAAGTCTTCGCAGGCGCAGTTCGACGCATAACCGGACACGAAGTTCCTGTATAGCAATTTGCGGTAAAGCTTCTTTTGGGTCTCTTCGTTGCGGCACCGCGATAAACGAAGTTGGTGGTCAAAATTAATCTGCAGTTCTCGTTTCCACAATTCCAAGGCACGCGGATTGCAGTTCTTGTACTGGGCCCCGAATGTTCGGACAAACCAATCTTCGCGAAAGAACTTTGGATCGATGTAGTACCAAGCGTGTGCGAATTCGTGGCGAATCACATCGATCAACGTCAGGCCCGGCAAATTCGGGACATTAGGCGTATCGCTCGGCAAGTAGATCACACCTGGCTTATAACCCTTGCTCACCCAGGGCCCGGGAGCCTCGAAAATGTACGCAGATTCGCCCTCGCTCGGGCGGTCTGATATCCACAGCTCAATATGATCTAAGTATTTGCCTTCTGCCAGCAAACCTACTTCAGCGAGTTCTTTTCGTACAACGTTGTAGGCGCGATCGACGTCAGTCATGGTATCACCACTGAAAACCACTGGATGCAAACTTGTGTGCATCGGCTGGTTGCCACAGTGGCGGAACAGCCGCGGCCGTCCTTGCCAGAGATCAAGTCTGCACGCTTTTGTCCTCTCGTGCAAACGGATTTTCCCTAACATTTCGTCCTACGCCGAGAGGGGGGGTGGAAAGCAAGGATTGCCCGGAGGATATACCACAAGCGACTGAATCAATAATCCATGTGAGCTATATTTTTGGCGCGAAAAAATGGCTTCGGACCGCTTGATTTAGAGCCCCATTTGTGCGTCTCGGAAAAGAAGTTTTTCGCTAATTTCCTGCAAAAGTTGCCTTTAAGTTTCCGGAGCGGAGCAGATTGGCGAATCAGATTGAATGCGCATCCTGCAGTCTGGCAATGTCGACGTTGACATTGAATTCAGCTCGGGACGCAACACCAGCCGCGTAGCTGCGAATGATGTGGAAGTACGCGCGTGACAGGAAAATCGCGCTACCTACCGCCCAACCCACGAAGGCCAACACGACCAAAGGCCAGGCCGTCCACAGAAGCTGCTGCTGCACTTCGATCCTTTCGTAATCGGCAGGTGCCTTTCTAGCACTCCACTCCTTAAAGGTCTCGTCGACTCTCGACGCTCTAAGATTCTGCTTCCATGCTTGCGGGTCGACGTCAAACGCACCAGCCGCGTCGATCGCTACATTAAAAGGAATCACCTGGTAATGAATGAAAAATGCGAGCCAATTGCCGGAGAGTACGATTAGTAGAAGCGCAGCGAGTAAGTCCATGCGTACTTTGGCGAGTGCTCGGCGTTCATGCAAACGTCGACGAGGCGAAAACGAACCGTCGATCCGCAAACAATTGTCGCTTCGGGCCTCACGGAGTTGCTGAGGCATGTGGCGGTGCAGCAACTCCACGCCACAGAGAGTCAAAATCGCCTCAACGGCGAAAACGTATACCAGCGATGGCATTTGCTTTAAAAAGACCAAAGCAACCAGAGCTGAAATACATGCCAAGATGAATACAGAGTAATGTAAACGCATTTTGTGGACTTCTCGATTGAATCGTTTCAGCGGTCCAAATCTCAACGAGCGTTGAGTATTATGATGTTTATAGTGTCGCCTTTCGCTCGGCGAAAGTAGCGTTTTTCCATTCTTTCGCGAAGAGGTTGAAGTTTTTGGAGTGATGATTGTCGTATTTCGATCGTGCGAAAGACGTCGCTAAATATAAAGATAGCGGCTGATTTACCGCCGACCCAGGCTGGAAGCCTAGTGCTTTGTCCACATTAGATTTTGGGATTAGAAGTTAGCGACCATCTATATGT
>JANNNN010000957.1:0-12577 GCA_031398555.1 Planctomycetia bacterium
TGTCGTTCTCTTCCGCAACGTTGGGTTTAAGTTCAGGCACAGCGTGGCCCACTTCAGCCCGTTTGTTTTTCTGGTGCAGCTCAGTTTGCAACTCAACTTCAAGCTCGCGGACCATCGTCACATGGTCTTCCAACATGTGACGATCCTCGGCGCTAATCATCTGCTCAACTTTGCGAAAGTCGGCTGTCAAATCATCGAGCACGCTGTCCAGCAATTCACGGTTCTTTGTCTGGCCATACAGCTTGTCGAACATTTGATAGGGGTTGTCGATGGGTGCAACAGGTTGATTTGGGCCTGCATAACACATCCGAGTCCATGTGTCGGCACGATCAGGGACCATGACCCCCATCTCGATCGAACCAAACCGAGTCTGAGTGAGCGGGTTGGCCTGCAACTTGTTCTTTAGATATTGATCGACCGAAATACCCATTGACCACCCTGCCGGAGTGTCCGATCCCCCTTGAACGTCGCCAGGAAACAGTTCGATACCGGTCAACAAGCAACCGATGCCGCGCATGTGCCCGTCACCGTCACCTTTGATGCGATTGCATATACCGTTGATCGTTAGCACTTGTGACTTGAGCGATGCAAGTGGCTGCAGGATTCGTTTTAGCTTAAATTCAGGGCCCTGTTGGTCTGGCCAAAAGTGATCGGGGATCACGCCGTTGGGACTGAACACGAACACCAATCGCTGCTTACGAACACTTTTTTTGGTGGACGCAACGCTCAAACTTGGCAAGTTCAACATCAAATTGGCGGCAGCGGCGCTGATGCCAGCCCGCTTTAGAAATTCGCGTCTTGTGTTGAGTGTCCGCATTGGTTTTTCCTTTTGCATATTGTCGACTGCTCAGCAGGGAGGTCGAAGGGAGGTTGGGTGGGAGGTTAGGCAGGCGGGTATCTTTTAACTTATTCTAGCGAAGCGACGACGGAAATCTCAACCAGCAACTGCTGAATGTTAAAATTCGATTCTCGAAAACCCTTCATCAGTCGGTCCATTGTATCCGGTCCGTAAGCCGCCGCTGGTTGTTTGACGAAGTGCTGAAACGCTCGGCTGACGAAAGCTCGCTGCGAATCCTCGCTCGAAGTCAGATATTCGGCCAACTCCGCTGGTCCCGCGAATTGGACTGTACCACCCACTCGAGGGTCGTAGGAACCTTGGGTGTTGATTGCTTTATTCTTTTCCAATTCTCGATATCGGCCAACCGCATCATAGTTTTCCAATGCAAATCCGACCGCGTTGATTTTCGAATGACACACTTGGCAGCTTTCGGGACTGGTTTGCAGTTCTACCCGTTCACGAGTTGTCAGGTCGGGATGTAGATCGGGGCTAAGTGGTGAAAAGGCCTCGGCGGGCGGTCGCAACGTTCGCCCTAGCATATAACGAATCAAAAAAACGCCGCGATGAATTGGCGAAGTGGAGTCGTGATAGGCGAGGCCGCTCATCAGGTAAGGGTGAGTTAGCAAGCCATAGCGATGGCCTGAAGCGCTAGCCATTCGTACAAGCGAGTTTTCAGCAGGTTTGTTTTCGACAGCGTCTGCGTTTGCAGGCTTCCACGAGTCTCCATAAAACGCAGCTATGCGATCGGATGTAAACGCCCAATCAGCCCGAAACAAGTCGCGGTAGTCACTTTCTTTGCTCCAGACGACTTCATCCAGAAACGCGTCCAACGAAGCCCGCAAATCGCTCACAAGTGCTACGTCGAAGCCGGGGAATGCCTCTGTATTCTTGGTGATCTCGTTGAGATGTCCAAGGTTCAACCATTCATAGAGGAACTTGCGAGTCTTAGCACGAACGCGATAGTCGTTCACTTTATCGCGAGCGTAGCTGCGAACCTGTTCTTCATTTTCCATGTTTCCATCGCGCGAGGCTTTCACAAGTCCGTCATCGGCAGGCAACGAATCAAATAGGATCAAGGACAGTTGGTTTGCGGTCCGCTGTGAACGAGTCGCATTCGAGTTGGCGGTCGGATATAGGAACCACGGTGACTTGAGCGCTACCAAAACCGTTCGCTTGATCGCTTCCAGGTCATCTTGAGTCGCATCGACTTGGTGATCTACATACATCTTTCGCTGCTCGTCCGTCAGCGGCCCACGAAAGGCAGTTTCTACCAGACGAACAAGAAAGCTGCGGAGGACTTCGCGATTCTCATTAGCGTCTTTCTTATGATCACGACGGTAGCGCGGCCACAGTTCGTCCATGGTTATTTGTGAGAACTCGAGTGCGGCAGTTGTAGTCGATTCATCCCACTGACGGTTGATGGCAATGCCACGCTCAAAGCCATAGCTGCGATCATCGGCTGGTAAAGTGGTTTGCAATGAGTAGGTCGCAGGTGGTTTCTCCGTCACCAAGTTGCGAGTGGGGATAACAGCTTCGACTCCGTTAGGCGGCACCCACGCCAACGAAAATCTTGCTGGCGGCAATTCGGTTTTTCGTTTGCGTTGAATAAAGTCAATCTTGAACGGATACACGCGACCAGCCGTCAGTATGACTGCCTTACGAAACTCCGTCTTCTCGCCCGACTGAACGTGGTTGTCAATAAAACCGCGCCCGATTTTCCCGAACTCAAAGACGAATGAGCAAGTACTGCGTATGACGATTTCGTAACGACCAGTCACATCTGCCTTGATACCGCCCTCCCAGTAAATGTAGAACGACTCTTTCGCAATTCCTTCGCCTGGACTTTCGTGGCCGAAATCAAAGTCGATCGTTGGGTCAACCCGTTCGATCTTCTTATTCTCGTTTTTCCAGCGATCGCCATCGAAGTAAACGCCCCGAATGCCGCGGCCATCACTTGGGTTCGGAAGGCCCTCGAATCTTGAATAGAGATCGGCAATGCTCTGTCGCAATTGATCACCGGTCAGTCGAGCTAAGCTGACACGCGGTGGTCGATTTCGAATCTGGGCTGCTTCGCTGTAGAAAGCGTAGGCAACGAAAGCCGCAACGGCTTCAGCATCAGCGCCGACACACTTTTCTGGTTCTCCTTCGGGCATCGTATCGCTGATCAGGCGCGTCAATTGGCCGACCGAGTCATCCCCAACCAAAGGGTCCGCGTACTTATCGGCAACGCCCTGTCCCTTTTCGCCGTGGCAACTTGCACACATCGATTTGTAAATCTGCTCGCCGCGAGCCCGTAGAGCTTCATCCGCGCTGGGCGGCATAGCCGTTTTGCTATCGCCCGCACGCACATAGAAAGTCAATGCGAGAATTAGAAGTAAAGTGATTCGTGTAGGCATATGAAATAAGTAGTTGGAATCAATTAAGTTGAAAGGTCGGACCACTTTGGATTCAGGTAATTGAATTCAGATAAACTGAAAACCAGAATTGCAGTTTTCGGGGCATGGCAAGTGGAAAGGTGGGGGCAGGTAGGTGGGAGTCTCAACGATGTCTGAATAAAAAGGGGGGTGACGATGCGAATGACTCCTTCCCTGCATTATATTGGATGAAAGGGCAACAGATTCACGCCTTTTGTTACTTTTTCATGTTTTGAGCCAAGCATCTTTGAACGATAGTCCTGAAAAGTGACCACTAAATGCTTCTGAGTTTCGACTACCAATCGATCCTTCGCGTCCCGAACCAGCATTCTTTCCTTTACTTATAGATTAGCGGCCTAAATTATTTGCTTCGTCATCAACCATCAGCAATCAGGGTCATTGATGTTCATTTCGACCCCACTCGCGACAATTTGACACGTTGCGAGACCACTCTTGCGGGACTCAATGCCGCATGGGGAAGGGTAGATACAGAGTGGACACTTACTTACCCGACAAATACGCGAGCGACGTTGCCCACTCTTCAAGCCAACTGGTTTGGTTGGCGTTACGATCAACATGTTCAGTTGCCAGGATGCAACGCTGCCAACACTGTACCGCACCGTGAACACCGGTTGTCCAGTTCTGCGTGGCTCGATCCACAGCAGTGGCCAAGCCGCTATCGGATCGATCGTCGTTGCCCGAAATGCGAAGCGCGATTGACCGATAGAAACTGGCACAGCCTCGCAACAACAACTTGGCTCGTTCGCGTTTCGCGCGGCCGTCCTTGCCAACGGCGTCGATAACACTGCCACACGACTTGCTGAGTTCATTGAAATTCAATCGATCAGCGGCGAGCATATCGAACAACGCACCGCGAAACTCACCCAGTTCAGGATCGGCGAGCAATTTTGCTTCCGACAAACTACCCGAACATAACCCGGCGATCTCTCGCACGCGTTCAGAAGTCTCAGCGATCAAATGGCGTTCGATCAACGTTTCCAACTGCTCGAGCGAGAGCGGGCGGAAGATGATTGCTTGGCATCGCGAGCGAATCGTCGGCAATTGCCGCTGGAGGTTCGAACCAATCAAAATCAGTACTGAATCGAGGGGTGGTTCTTCGAGCGTCTTTAAAAGACTATTGGCTCCCTCGACGTTCAAGTAATCAGCATCATCGAGAATTGCGACTTTGCGTCGGCCGGAATAAGGTCGCAAGTTAATATCATGACATAGCCCCTCGCGCATACGTTTTTCGCGCTCACCGATGAGCAACTCGATGGGGATAAACGCTTTGTCAGCCGGTTTGAAAACTTGGATCAAATCTGGATGGGTACTGGCATCTACCTGGGCGCAATTCTCGCAGGCGCCACAAAAATCGAGGCTTTGATCTGGTACATTCTGGCAAAGTAGCGACTTCGCCAACAACCTTGCAAAAGCTCTCTTGCCGATTCCTTCCGGACCCACAAACAAGAAACTCGTCGCCATGCGACCGCTAGCAATAGCCGTGCGAAACCACTCCCGCTGTTGGTGATGCCCAAGAAGATCTGCCCATTGCATAAAAAGCCGCCCACTTTGGGGTTTTAGAGTACCGTTATGTTTGCCACAATTTAGCCTATCCGGGTTCGAAGTCCCAGTGTGCAGCGCCACCGCGCAGCCTTAAATTCAAAGCACCAACCCAAGCCACCAGCCCAGGAACGATTGCAAAAGATGCTTCGCAAAGTCACGGACTGGCTAGCTTATATGATGGTTCGTTGCGTTATCTGCGCAATCCAGTCGGTATCGCTGGAGACTTGTGACCGCGTTTGCTCAGTTCTAGCTGCAATAATTGACCGCACGCCGCTTAGACGAAATGTCATCGATCCCAACGTGAGGCTCGTTTTCGGGGAACTGGAAGCTCGACTCGCGAAAGCCCTACGCATCGGTATGTGGCGAAACCTGCTGTTGATGATTTGCGAGATCGCTCATGCGCCGCGCAAGATTCACCGAACAAACTGGCGTGAGCATTTCTACATTCGCGAAAAAGATATTGGGCTTCAATTGATGATGGATCCGCGCCCGACGGTGCTAGTGACCGGGCATTTTGGAAATTTTGAATTGGCAGGTTTTGTGAATGGTCTGTTTGGTCTGCCCTCTACGACGATCGCAAGACCGCTCGACAATCCTCAGTTAAACAAATTCATCACCGAATTTCGAAGCCTCGGTGGTCAGCACATGCTGCCCAAAGACGGTAGTTCAACCGCCGTTCAAGACATCCTTGCACAAGCCGGCACTCTGGCTCTGCTTGCCGATCAACATGCCGGGGCGAAAGGGTGCTGGGTCGACTTTTTCGGCCACCCAACATCATGTCACAAGGCGCTCGCGCTGTTCGTACTGAGTTCCAAAGCGCCGATGGCAGTTAGTTACAATCGACGATTGCGCCATCCCCTTCAGTTTGAAATGGGGATTACCGGAGTCGCTGATCCGCTTGTTCCGTCCAAGCAATTGGAGTCTGTCAAAGATCTAACCCGGTGGTATAACTCGAATTTGGAAGAAGCCATTCGACTTGCACCGGAACAGTACTGGTGGCTGCATCGTAGATGGCGCGAGGAGTCCGCGAAAAAAACTAAAACTAAAACGCTCGAAGCGGCCGGCAATTATTGAGGTAGCAGAAGCCGTCAAGGGCTTGTTGATTTTATGGTAAGGCAAACGGACAATAAAAAAATGGAAAGACGACTCAAACGCTCCAGCGTTTCCACCTAACCACCGAGCCCTTTGCAGCTAGGCTGCAATTCCCAGAGTGTGGGTTCGCTGGTATTTTTTTATTGTCCGTTTGCCTTACTGAAATCACCGAAATGCTGACGCGTTCCGCTTCCCGAAATTGAATTGAGTGATCCCCAACGTGTGCGGCGGACGCTGCCATCGTCCGCGAAAAAACTTGACAAACGAAAACCTTCGTAAATCAATACCCGTTCGAGGGGGCTGGCGATTGTTTCATCCGCTCAAGCAATCGGCCCGGGCTGCCCATAATGTTGTAGCCCGCATCAACGTGCAGGATTTCGCCAGTGATTCCGTTGCTGTAATCGCTCAGCAGATAAGCACCGCTTCGGCCCACTTCGTCATGGGTGACACAGCGTCCAAGGGGAGCCACATGGCCATAGAACTGCTGCATCTCACCGACGCCCGCGGCGTAACCGGCTAATGTTTTCAGCGGTCCAGCGCTCACTGCGTTCACCCGCACATCGACGGGCCCCATGTCATAAGCCAGGTAGCGAATCGTCGCATCGAGGGCTGCTTTGCAAATGCCCATCACGTTGTAACCAGGCACGCATTTTTCGCCGCCAAAGTAGGTCATCGCCAGCACCGATGCGCCTGGATTGAAAAGGGGTCGCGCAAAATTGGTGACCGAAATCAAACTGTAAACACTCACATCCATGGCTAACTTGAAACCCGAACGCCCTGTCTCAACCGTCGGGCGCGAAAGGTCGTCGCGATCTGCAAACGCGATCGAATGCAACAAGAAATCGATCTTGCCAAGTTTCTCACCAGCTAGTTTCATGAACGCTTCAACTTGCGAGTCATCCTGAACATCGAGTGGCTCCAGAAACTTGCATTGATCCGGGTAGCGGTCAACGCACTTGCTCACACGCAAGCGGTTCTTTCGCTTCTCATCATCGGGCCGGTCCGGCAAGTGCGAAAAGCCACAGACGCCGCCAAGATCCATGATTTCTTTAGCGATAGCCCATGCGATGGAGTTATCGTTGGCGATCCCTAAAACCAAGCCTTGTTTTCCGGCAAATGAAAGCATTCTTAAGAACCTCTTATAAGGAGGGAATGAGTTACGGAAAACCCTCGCTCACGCGTCGGGTTAGGATCGCTCGGGACAAGGGTCCCAAGCTACGTAGGATGGGACCAATTGTCCCGTCCAGAACCTACGCACGAGAGGATACTGGTTTTGGCCAAAAGTCGCTACCTCTAAGAACTCGCAACGGTCCAGTTAATTTTAGCGATAAAACTGGGTGGCACGCCCAGAACGCGATCTACAAAAATCAAATTGCGGCGTCGGGTGCCGCTGGGACAGCACTAATGACCGGTGTCGCAACAGTTCTCGACCCCAGCATTAATAGGCTCAATCCGACTGCGGTCGCTCCCACACCAGCGATCAACCAGGTGGCCGGCAAGTGCGAGCCCTCTTCAACCAAATAATCCCACTTAGCCAGCACATCGCGAAAGTGGTTTAACGTGAATTGCAATCCATTATGAATCGCGTGAAAGATCATTCCCGGCCAGATCGAACCCGTTCGGAGCGCAATCACCGCCAGCAGCACTCCGATCAGCGCTGTCGGCAAGAAACGCTCGACCATCAGCACATTCGATGTCAGCACGTGCATCAATCCAAACAACACCGATGAGACGATGATCGCCATCACCGACGACAGTCGATGCAACGAACCCAGCACAAATCCGCGAAAGAAAAACTCTTCGCACACCGCAGGCGTAATCGCAAACACAAATAATACGAAGACTAGCGGCAATTCCCGCAACTGGTTAGCAAACTTGGCCACATCACCCAAGCGGTTGGCATCGATCGTACCAACTAACACTTGGCTGTAATAGAAGACTTCGTGCGCGATCGTCCAGGTGGACAAGCCAAGCACCACGACAGCTGGCAACCACATCATCCACTGTTGCTTCGTACCTGCATTCAAACGAAACGTGGTTTGAAAATTGAGTCGCCGAAACCAACTGACCAATACCGGTAATCCCAAAATCAATGTGAACGACACGAGGGCCGCTACCGCTAAACGAGTCGACAGCGCTTCGCTCGTCCCCGGCAAAACGCTTGACGCAACGAAGTAGAGTGGAAACAGTACCGCCATGGTCATCGCCATTTGATCTGGGGCTGGATAGTCGCTCGCCTCCCGCGGTCTACGAAGCAGATCGCGCCAACTTCCTTGACTACCTTGAATAGACGCGTCGGATCCGAACAAGCGGCTGGCCACGGCCAGTGCCGTCGCCGCATAAATGCCCGTACAAACAACGGCCACCAAAGCGGTGTTCCATTCCGCTGAATCCGTCAACAGCTGCCTGGCCAGTAACACGATGTTAACAAGTGGAATAGTAGCCACTAAATTCGTAAACCGAACACCAGGCAATAGACTGAGCACACCAGGCGTTAGGGCCAGTAGCATGACAGGGATCAAATAGGCCTGAGCCTCTTTAAAACTTCTTGCGAAACTGGTGATCGCCAAAAGCAGTGCCGAGAAAAACGTCGTGAACAAAATCAGCAGGGCTAGTACTTGCCCGATCATAGCGGTCGACAAAGTGGCTTGACCAAAGATGACTCGACCCATCCCACTGGCCCACAGTGTGATCGTCATCGCCAGTAAGTTGGCTAGCGCAGTAAGCAGTGAAACGGTCACGACGGCGCTATATTTAGCCAGCAACAAAACATAACTTGGGGTCGGCGAAACCACCAGGGCCTCCATTGTGCCTCGCTCGCGTTCGCCAGCGGTAAGGTCAATTGCCGGATAGACCGCACCGGCCATTGTCATCAGCACCAGCACCAGTGGAATCATCGTGGCCAACATGTCAGAGTAGTTGCTCGGCAAAGATACTGGCGTGGCAACCAGCCTTATCGCCGCATCGTGCTGTTCACCTAACATCGAGCGTACAGACGCATTGTTGAAAGCAGCAAATGCCCGCTCCACGACTTGTAACGCGCGCTCGCTGACGGGATCGTTCATGCGATATTGAATCTCATAATCCCCCAAGGCGCTAAATATTTGCTCTTCTTTCTCGTGCCGAACTCGCCTTCGTTCCTTGCGATCCAATTCCTCTGGTGTATCCGTTTGCAATGGCTCTGCGACACGCTGGGTTGGGGCAGCCTGGGTTGGGGCAGGCGCTGTGTCGTCAGGTTGCGGCGCAGTCTGTTGCGACTGGGTGGTTTGGGCTTGCGCTGGCGCGGGCAACTGCTCACGTTTACGGAGTTTGCGCAAGATCACAACGTCGATCGTGCCATTGGTCAACTCTTCAGAAATGTTTTCACCGACTACCAACAAGTCGGGCTCAGGCAATGCCGACTCGGGCTCCTCGGCTGAAATTGCCATTTGGTTTTTTGAGGCCTTCAGCACGGGCTCAAGAAAAACTGGGGAGTGATTTTCATCAGAAAGCAGCGACCATCCCGTCAATAAGAACTCCGGAAATGGACTATCCTGAACTTCGGGGCTCATTCCGATTGTAACCGTTTGCCTTGCTTTAGCCGAAACGTTGCTCAGCAATACGCGATTGAGCACAAGACTCAATAAGGGATAAATCAACAGAGGCATCAGTACGAGCGTGATGACAGTTCGGCGATCGCGCAGCGACTCTCGCAACTCCTTCATGCACAGTCGACCAAATCTGGCGAAGCTAAATGTGCGAGCATTCATGTGTGGGCCTCGTTAAATTGCTGCGCATCGTGAATAGGGTCGATGCCCGATTCCAACTCAGTCTGCTTCATCATTTCCAAAAACATATCCGTCAAATGTTGCTTCCCAGTTGCCTGCTGAATTTGCGCGAGCGTGCCGGTGTACAGCATTTGTCCGCGATGAAGCAAACCAAAGCGATCACACACCCGCTCGGCTTCATCCAATCGATGTGTCGAAAGCAGCACAGCCTTGCCAGATGCTTTCAAGTGTGCGATGAATTCGAATACCGTTTGGCTGCCGACCACATCCAGACCGCGCGTCGGTTCATCGAGCAGCATGACCGGCGGATCGTGCATCAGGCCTCGCGCTAGAATTACTCTTTGCCTTTGTCCAGTGCTCAAGGTGCAGCAGCGTTGATCTATGAATCGTTCCAGCTGCAGTTTCTCGACCAACCCCTCCAGTCGCTGCCGCGCGACATTCAGCGGCACTGCATAGAGGTCAGCGAAGTAGATCAACATTTCGCGAACTGACAGCCAAGGGTAAACGCCGTCATTGGTAGAGACCATCCCGATCGAAGAGCGGACTGTCGCTGAATCAGCATCCGGTGACAAACCGCCGACTTCTACTGAGCCGCTGTCCTGCCGCAACAGACCCATTACGATTCGAAGAGTCGTCGTTTTCCCCGCCCCGTTTGGCCCCAGCAAACCGAAAACTTCACCCGCTTGCACTTCAAATGAAATTCCATTGACCGCATTGACTGTACGTCCCCCCCATTGAAACTGCTTGACGAGGTCGTGAGTAACGATCAATTGTGATTCCGATCCAGTAGTTGGTGGGAGGTCTTCTTCATGTTCATGGCTATTCTATTGTACACGAACCCGAGTGCCGGCTGGTTCACGGTTACAGAGGCCGTGGGGTAATACGTAACGATCGTCCCATGCATCGAACATCGTTGCGCTGGACTTAGCCTTGCTCTGCGAGCATAATACTCAACTATGACCGAACAACCACCAACTGACGATCCAATCTTGGAAACCAGCTTTCGTCCGGAACTGCCAGATTGGGGTGTGTATTTGAATTGGCCGGCCGAGGGGCAGAGTTGGATTCATCCGGCTGACGTCTCATTGGCGCTCCGTTTAATACCCAGCCATCGAGTCTTTCATCGAACGCGCTGGGACCGGACTTTTTATCAGTTGCATTACGGGGAGCTGACAATCCGGGTACGTCCTACGCTTTGGGTTCGAGTCGAGTCACTGGATCTTCAGGTCGGCCAGCAAGTCGAATTACTTGCGCAAAACGGCGAGAACGACCCGGGGATTTTTACTGTCCGCGATATTCTGTTTTGCCCTCGCAAGCAGGAAATTGAATTTTCGATGAGCCAACGCGGGATGACTTTGCACAAGCGGTTCTCGCGCGCGAACCTGCGTCCACTTCGCGTTGTTCATTCCTTGCGTAGTGGCTTTTATCAGCATCTTCCCCAAACATCAAACTTCCCACCCGATTTGGAATTGCTCAATGTGGGTGAACTGACCATCGAGTGAACTGGATACTGCGAAGATTCGCCGTTGCAAAATGGTTCGCAGCGCGCAAAATGCTCCAGCAATATGCAGCAGTGGACAGAGATGCTTCGGCATCCCCGCACCCCTAAAGACAGTTCGCTCCCACTGTGTGTATGTTAATGCCAGGGCAGTCTATTTACGCGAATCACTAACGTGTACTGGTCTCTTCCGTGTACCTGCGATTCCAACACACTTTTTGCAACTCCGCTAAACAAGAGAGCCTTCTTCTTCTGTTCCAAGAGGCCTCAACCTAACAAGCAGGAGCGAACTGCAGGAGTCGCACATCGCAATTTTTGTGCCAGCCCGAAAAATCAACGTTCAACGATCGCGTAGTCGGTAGATCAGAGGACTAAAATCGATAGCGGCACGCAGATACGCGTAGCATGCCAAAATTGGACAAGCTAATATAAACACGCGAAACATCGCTTCTACAAGCATTCCAACTGGTGCAAATCGCGATCGCGATGCCAACTTCAGTGATGGCTCCGAATCGAGTTGGGGTCTTAAATACGAGATAGGCACAGAGGATCGCAACGAGAGGTAAAAGCACTGCCGAAACGAAGTAGCGAAAACGCTGCTGGCCGTTCCAAGGTGCTTCACGCAAGTCCGGGATGATTCCTTAGTCTGACTCTTCGCTGGGTAGATATTCGCTAAAAATGCGATCAAAAATCTCGCGATTTTGCTGCCGAACTTCACGGCAACGACGATCAAGGGGTGTTGAATCGTGATAGTTAATGAGCACCGCAAGACATTTTAGTTCGCTAGCCGTAGTGGGTAAATCATGTCGCGCGGAAGTGTTCATCAATCGAATACCGGATTCAATACTCCGCAAGAATGTATAGTTTTCCTGCAACTGGGCAGCCGTTTTCTGGTCAAGTTTACCGCTGGAGTCCAATTGATGGATGGCCTCCAGCGTGCCTGGTACAAGGACGTTGGGATGCTCCGCGGCAGAATAAAGTTGCAACATTTGTACGGCGTATTCGATATCCATCGTACCGCCAACACCGCGTTTGAGGTTGTCGCGCGAAGCGCCCGTTTCCAGTCGCAAACGCTCTTCGAAAATGTCTTCAGCCCAGCGGCTTTCGTGCGGAGTGGCCTTGATGACTTGGTGAACACATTCGATGGCTGTCTCGCGCGCAAGCGGCCCGCCCCAGATCGCGCGGGCTTGGCAGAGCGCCTGACGTTCGGCCGCTTTACCAGCCCCGTCATTGAAATAGGCCCGCAAGTCGTCGATGGTTATCGCCAATTCGCCACTTTTCCCGAGCGGTCGCAAGCCAACATCTAGATCGTATAACCGACCGCTCAAGCCAGTTCGCGTTACGGCCTGGATGATTCGCTGACTCAATTGATTGAAGAAGTGGCGATTGGTGGTCGGTTCGAACT
>JANNNN010000626.1:0-2850 GCA_031398555.1 Planctomycetia bacterium
GCATCCCAGCAACTCTACGAAGTGTTAGCAGTGATCAAATTTCCGGACGCGTAGAAATCTCATTGAAAAAGCAGATAAAAAACCACAGACATTGACCATCGTTATCAATCGCAATTGAGAACGAGCCATTTTCGCAGGGTGGTTCCGCGAGGCTGCGATCCTTTGTTCGCAGTTGGCGAGCAGTCTGACTAAAATTGGACTCTCGCTTCGAATTTCAAAAAACGCCTCGCTGTAGATCTTCAACCTTCTACAACGAGACTTGACTCACGGGATAGTCCTCCCGCTTGTCCGACTACAATCCTGATCCTTCAACTAGCCAATTAGTGTTCCTCCCGTCCTTGCATGATCTCAAAGAGTTTTGGAACACTAATCAAAGGCAAAATTGACACTAATAAATTTCCCGTTTCGCCAGGTTCGTTTTAATTGCAGGGGCGTTTTATGGAGGCATCCGCTCCCTCTCTAACGGCGAGTCAAGAGCAACGTGGGAGAGCGCGATTCGCCTGTCCACGGATGACATGGCTAGAAACTAAACGGTTCGCGCTGCGGACCTTTCAAGTTCAGCCGAACGACCCCCTCCCGGAGCCTCGCTAAACGCGGGCTCCGACCTCCCCCAAGCAAAGCTTGGGAGAGGTGACGCCGCAAAGCGCCAAGTCCAGGAGGGACGGTTGCCCGAAGCCCCCTAGGCACACTCTCGCACAGAAAATAGGCTCTCACCGGTTTTCACCTCTTTTTTGGCCGCAACTCGCACTGATTTACGATGGAGTCTCTAAGCAAAGAGACCGTTCAATTCGTGCAGTCATTGACAATAGCCTTCGCTAGAGGTAACAGAAAATCGTGAGAATATTCAGTCGCAAGCATCAGCAAAAGAACGTCGCAAGTTGGCAAAAGAAACTGAGACGAGTCGCTTTATTGGAGAAACTGGAAATTCGCGAAGTTCCAGCCATAGCCCTGGTCGGAACAGAGCTACGTGTTACGGGGAGTAGTTTGATTGATTCAGTAGCTATTACATACGGTCCTCGCGGCTCAGGACAAGTTATCGCGACTCGGATTGAAATAAGTGCCGAAGGTCAAAAGACGGAGTCGAATGCCTTTCCGCTAGCATCGGTTGCATCGGTCAGAGTTGTCCTTGGAAACGGAAACAACCAATACATCAACCAGACGAGCCTCCCTAGCATAGTTAGTGGTGGTACGGGTATCGATATCATGACTGGCGGAACCGGTGCCGATGAACTCTACGGATACGGCGGAAACGATCAGTTGAAGGGGAGCGGCGGAAACGATCGCGTCGAAGGTTCCCTTGGCAACGATGTACTTATGGGAGGCGACGGCAACGACATTATTAATGGTGGCGACGGCAATGATGTAATTGATGGAGATGCTGGCAACGATTCGATTCTCGCTGGTATCGGTGATGACCTGGCGCGGGGCGGCGAAGGATTGGACCAAATTCGCGGCAACGATGGCAAGGATCGTCTGTTTGGCGGCAACGGCAATGACACCTTGTATGGTGATGCAGGCAATGACACGATCGAAGGTGAACTGGGTGATGACACGCTGTATGGAGGCGCCGGTATCGACAGACTTGTGGGTGGTTCCGACAACGACAGACTCTACGGTGAAGTAGATTCAGATCAACTCTACGGTGGGCTGGGCAATGACATTGCATATGGTGGCGAAGGAGCCGACTCGATCTATGGTAACGCGGGTAATGATGACCTGCGCGGGGATGCAGGTATCGACACCATTGAAGGCGGCACCGGCGCGGACTCGATCTATGGAGGCGACGGCAATGACTTTCTTTATGGCAATGCCGAGTTGTCGACTGTCATTTCCACCGATAGCGGCAACTCGATCCGTGGCGGAAACGGCGACGATATGATCTACTCGAGTGCCGGCAATGACCTGCTCTTCGGCGAAGCAGGCAAAGATCGCATTCAAGCGGGTGCCGGCAATGACCGTATCTGGGGCGGGCTGGACGACGATGTCATCCTGGCGGGTGATGGAAACGACGAAGCCTACGGAGACAGCGGAAATGATCTAGTTCAGGGAGGAAAGGGCGAAGACCGAGTCGAAGGCGGAAGCGGCAATGATCTGCTCGCAGCCAACGTGGTTTACACAAGTGTGGACGACCCAAATGTCTCGGGCGATGCTGAGGATACTGCTGGCAATACACTTGTCGGCGGTTCCGGCAACGACCGACTCTTCGGCAGTAACTTAGCCGACGTACTCAGCGGCAATGATGGCGACGATTGGATCAATGCACTTGCCGGGAACGATGAACTCTACGGAGGCAACGGAAAGGACATTCTCCTGGGCGGATCCGGTTCCGACAAACTCGATGGTGGCTTGGATGTTGATCGAATCGTCGCCATCGATACGGCGATTGACATCATCCTGCCACAGCCGTCCAATGCGCTTGCGGTGGAACGCGACGAGCTTTGGATCGATTTCACGGACCGCTTGGCCAACCTGCCAGCCGTCACGAAGGTGCAGAGCCAATTTAGCGACGCTGTGCATGTCGTAAGTCAGTATCGTAAGTATGATGCCTTCGGAACGATTGAGTTTACGCCGCCGATGACTTGGGGCGTAGCCAACTTTGTCGATCCGGATGCAAGAGTACAGCATCAAGATGACGCTTCGCTCACCAAAGTAGACTATGGAAGTTCACCACTCTTTGGTCCGGATGGACCAGTATGGAGTGATATTGACCAAGGAGCTGTCGGGACCTGCTACTTCCTATCCCGTCTGGCGGCTTTGGCAAAGACGCATCCGCAGCACATTCGTGACATGGTGACCGAACTGGGCGATGAAACCTTTGTCGTTCAGTTTCGCAATCAAGACGGCAATCGA
>JANNNN010000670.1:0-8443 GCA_031398555.1 Planctomycetia bacterium
GCTTCTATTTGCATCCAATCGCTATTCAGCATACTCAGTGCTTGACCCGGCTGGGTCGTCAAAAAGCGTGCCTCGCAAGTCGTATCAGTATCCGGAAAGTCAAAGGCGCTGAGCATTGGAACCGCCAGCGAACGTTTCACATGGATGTAAACGCTTCGTCGAGCTTGATCGCCGTCCGTTGATTTCTCCCAACCTTTGCCTGGTACCGATTGGCTAGCCAGAACTTCAGCTGACAAAGTTGGGTACATACTTTCGCCATACTGCTGTTCGTTGAGTTGACCGGTGACGGCTAGAACTGAATCGCGAAGCTGCTCCGCGCTCAATCGGCGAACGTTCTGACGCCAGAACAAATCGTTACGCGGGTCTTGAGCCAACGCACTGGCATTGGACGCAGAACTCATTCGATACGTATTCGATAGCAGAATCGTGCGGTGCAGCCGTTTTAGACTCCATTCGTGCTCCATCAAATCCAACGCCAGATAATCTAGCAATTCGGGATGGGTTGGTGTTTCGCCCATTAATCCAAAATTATTGGGGGAACGAACGATGCCGCGACCAAAGTAATAGAGCCAGACGCGATTGACGATCACGCGCGATGTCATCCAGTGGTCTTTCGATGTCAACCAATCCGCCAGCAACTTGCGCCGCCCCGCAGATCTTGCGCCTGACGCAGCTGGCGTTATTGCGGGCACCCCGCCACCTAACAACTTTGGAAACGCTGGTTGGACTTCATCCCCTTCGGCGTGTGGGCTGCCTCGAGTCAACACGTGCGTCGCCGGTGGCTGGGCATCGCATTTAGCCAGCCCCAAAACCCGCTCACGGGGTGGCAATTCACGTTGCCGAGCTGCAAGATCCTTTTCTGTCGCTTTTAGTTTCGCGTACTCGGTCCAAGTCTCCTGATCGACGAACTGCTGAAGTTTTTCGCGAAGCACTTTTCTACGGCCATCACCCTCTGTCGCACGTTGGTCGGGCGCGTCCATCTTCAAAATCGCCGCTTGTTCGATCTTGCGAATTTGTTTCTCGGTATCCTTTCGCTCATTCTGTATTTGTTCGTACTGCTCACCGATTTCCTTCGAAAGGTCAAGCTGGTTGTTCGTTGTCTGGTCGCCGCGATCTGCATACGATGTCACATCGCGAAGCAAGGCAACCATGCTGTAATAATCTTTCTGCGTCAGCGGGTCGATCTTATGATCATGACAACGAGCGCAATTCAACGTCAGCGCCATGAACGTTTGACTGGTGGTTGTAAGAATGTCATCGTATTCATCAAACCTAGCTTGCAACGGATCGGCAGGTTCGTCGTCCCAAATTCCCAGCCGATAGTAACCCGTCGCCGTCAGGGACTCCGAAGTCACGATTTTCAATTCATCGCCCGCCAATTGTTCGCGGACAAATTGGTCGTAAGGTTTATCGCTGCTGAAGGCATTGATCACATAGTCGCGATACTTCCAAGCGTTTGGTTTTGGATTGTCGCGCTCGAAGCTGTTTGTTTCCGCAAAGCGAACCACATCCAGCCAAGTCCTCGCCCAGCGTTCACCCAGTGCTGGATCCGCCAACAGCTGGTCAACCAATCGTTGGTGGCTCTCCTCATCCCAATTCTTGCTCCACTGTGCCACGACTTCTGGAGAAGGCGGCAAGCCTGTCACATCGAAGTAGACTCGTCGCACGAGTTCGGCAGGCGAGGCCTCTGCTGACGGATGCAGTTGGCTGTTCTCAAGTTTTGCTAAAATAAACGCGTCGATCGGCTGACGCAACCAAGCGGCGTCTTGGACCACTGGCAATTCGCTACGCTTGATCGGCTGGAAAGACCAATGGGGCGCGTACTCAGCTCCCGCGTCGATCCAGGATCGCAGCGCGGCAACTTCGGTTTCGCTAAGCCGTTTTCCCTCGGGCGGCATCTTTTCGTCTTCGATATCGATCGTCACACGCCGCAGCAATTCGCTTGCATCCGCCTTGCCCGCGACGACTGCATGCTTGCCACTTTCGGCTTCACCGATAAGCGTTTCGCGATCGTCAAAGCGCAGTCCACCTTCCTGGAGATCTGGACCGTGGCATGAGTAGCACTTTCGAGCCAAAATGGGCTGAATTTGAGCCGCAAAATCGATCTTAGTCGACTTTTCCTGAGCTTTGCAACCACTCTCAAGAACTGCAAGGTCGAACACTGCTAAAGCGATCAAAAACAAAATACGCATTGAAACAGTCATCTTTAACTTGGAGGCACTAAGCGGCAGGCGATGCGGCGGGGTTTTTCAGACCGGCAGTAAACGTGTCGCTTTATTTTAGACTAGCGGTCCGTCACGGTCGAGTGAAAGAAGCCTGCTGCAAGTGCTTTCCTCGCCGGCTAGACATAGGAAACAGCCCATAACGCTAACAAAACGAATAAAACCGCTACCGCCAGAACGATTAGCCAGAGTCGAAACAGGCCTTCTAAACTCTGCGGTTCAAAATCGCCCTGTTTGCGATCCCGAAGCCGGATTCCAGCACCCAGGAACGGGACATGATTCTGGTCTGCAACGCGTCGGATATGCCCGGCTCCGTAAATCGTGTCCTAAAACACCATTTGCCAGATCGCGATATTAATCGCAACAAGTGCGGTCAATCGCATGATGTCCGCCAGCGAAAAATGCTTACCGTTACGATTCCTATTACGACTGTTCCAACGTTCGACTAGGAGTGCGAGCGAACTTCCGTTAATAAGTATAGCGACCGGTGCAAATCCATTTAATGATTGCTGGAGGCTCGTAACAATTCCCGCCGCGAATACGGTAACGAAGCCGATCAATATTGTAGCATTAGAGTCCCGGCCAAACTTGGTTTGGGCGTCAAGCATGGGCTCTTGAAACTCACTTAAGAGTTTGGTCGCGGCGCGGAAATCTTCACGTCCAACCAACAACATGACTGCCGACCGAGTCGTGCGAACTTCAAGGTGTACTTCGTTGTCTTCGAGAAAACGAATTAAACCTCGAGCGGCGTTGCGATTGCGATACTTGCACAAAGGAACGAAATGCGCTTGGGAAGGGCTAGAAACTGCCGTTGCTTTGAATTTAAGTTTATAGAGCATGGTGGTGGCGTAAGCTTCCAGCTTGCGATTAAGTTCTGGTGGTACTGCCTTGACTATCGTTGATACAGCTTCGCAGGATTCATCCACCAAAA
The DNA here is from genome assembly GCA_031398555.1 of Planctomycetia bacterium. Classification (GTDB taxonomy): domain Bacteria; phylum Planctomycetota; class Planctomycetia; order Pirellulales; family Pirellulaceae; genus Aureliella. The sequence goes on from JANNNN010000670.1 coordinate 3,154, forward strand.
ATTATCGCACAGTACCAAAAGGATTGTAAAGCGTTTGATTGCATGGCGCGGAAGCTTCCATTGCATCCAACTGCAATTGACTTACCTGTTTCCAAGGAGCAGATGCTTCCTTCACGAGTATCGATTAGACTCACAATTACCCAACCCAACCACAGTCCAAGATTATTTGGGATTTTCGCAATGTACCGCCTGCTTACCATATTGGTTGCCTTAACTTCGCTTGACGCGTTGGCAGATGAGAGAATTACACTGGAGTATGCACCTGGTTCGCTTGCAAATCCGCTGAAGGGCTTAGTGCCATACGCCAGCGACTCCAAGGTCAATTTTCCGCATTCGATGGAGTTCAACTACCTCGGATTTGCCGACTTGGTGAAGGGCTACGATTCGTTCGACTGGCAGCCGATGGAGACGCTGCTAAATGACATCGCTGGACGCGGCCATCAAGCGGTCTTTCGCATCTATCTGGAGTATCCAGGGAAGACCAACGGCATCCCAAAGTTTCTCATCGAGGATGGACTAAAGGTTCACAAATATCTAAACACGAACACTCAGCCCTTACCGCCGACCCAAGTGGAGACGCCTGACTATGAAGATACGAATTTACGAAAATCTCTGAAAACCTTCATTGCGGCCCTTGGAAAGAAATATGACGGAGACGCGAGGATCGGCTTCGTTACCGCCGGATTGCTTGGAACGTGGGGAGAATGGCATACTTATCCTAAACCGGAATTGTTTGCATCTAAGTCCGTGCAGAGTGAAGTGATGGACGCCTACGCCGCTAGTTTCAAAATTACTCCAGTACTCCTTCGCTATCCGGCGGGCGATGACACATGGGGGAAAGCGTCCAACGCACAACGTCCATTTGGTTACCACGATGATTCCTTCGCCTGGGCCACACTCGACACCGGCAAGAAAGACGATAACTGGTTCTATATCCCGGCTCTGAAACAAGCAGGGCCAGCGGCGATTGAAAAATGGAAGACGCATCCGATCGGTGGCGAAATTCGACCGGAAGCGTGGGGCCTAGTGTTCGATTCACAACCGAGCGACAAACGCATTCAGGACTTTCGAAAGTGCGTTGATGAGACTCATGCTACTTGGTTGATGGACAGCGGCATGTTTAAAAAAAAGCAATCTAACCCAGAACGTAGACAGCGAGCGGAAGTTGAAGTGCGGCATATGGGTTACGAATTCTACGTTTCATCAGTCGATGTTTCGAGCAAGAAAGACCAGGTACGGATAAAGCTCGAGGTGCAGAATCGCGGAGTGGCTCCGTTTTATTATGGCTGGAAAGCAGAGTATGGATTGATTGCAGCGGGCAAAGTGGTCACGACGTTCAAGTCAACCGGCGAGTTGACAGGATTGTTGCCTGGCGAAGCCGCTCGTGAATGGAAAGACGAAATCGATCTGTCTGATGTGCTGCCCCGCGGAAAGTTCATACTTGCAGTTCGAGTCCCGAATACTTTAACGAATGGTTTACCACTTCGTTTTGCGAATGCAACGCAAGATCGCGACGTTGATGGATGGTTGTCGCTAACATCGGTGGATCGCTAGAACGTGGCCCTGTAGCCTAGGCTTCCAGCCTAGTTTCTAATGACTATATTTTCACTTCTTGATTTTCTTAATTTTGTTTTTCCCTTATTGATCGACCTGCAATTCGAATCAGTCATTAGCGTACGCTATTCCCCGATGCTCCATTCAATGCTTTTCCCAGGCTAGAAGCTAGGCTACGGTAAACAACGATGAACAAGTGCACCCGCCTTAGACGTTATTTCTACACCTGTTTTACACTTACACTCGGTCTTGCGTACGGGAGTGCTGCTTCCGGTGCGGACAAACCAAACATCATTGTGATCATGGCGGATGACCTGGGTTATGGCGATGTCTCGTGCTATGGTGCGAAGGCGATTCATACGCCGGCCATCGATCGCTTGGCGAGTGAGGGAGTGCGATTTACAAGCGGCTACTGCTCTGCCTCGACCTGTACCCCAACTCGTTTTTCCCTGCTTACCGGTACCTACGCGTTTCGGCAGAGCGGAACCGGCATCGCGCCGCCGAACGGGCCTGCGATTATCAAGCCCGGTACTGAGACATTGCCGGCGATGCTCAAACGCGCCGGCTACGCTACCGCGGTTATCGGCAAATGGCATCTCGGTCTCGGCGATCCTGCCCCTAACTGGAATAGTGAACTCAAGCCCGGCCCGCTCGATATCGGATTCGATCATTGTTTTCTATTGCCGACGACTAACGACCGTGTGCCGCAAGTCTATGTTGAAGATCGACGCGTGAAGAATCTTGATCCTGCCGATCCGCTGTGGGTCGGTAACGACAAGCCATCGGAAGACCATCCGACCGGCTTGACGCATCGCAACACGTTGAAGTTGGATTGGTCGCACGGGCACAATCAGACGATTCACAACGGTATCAGTCGAATTGGTTTCTATACTGGCGGGGCGAAGGCGCGATTTCGTGACGAGGACCTCGCCGACGAATGGATCAGGCAGTCGAATCGCTGGATAGAAGCCAACAAAGATCACCCATTCTTTTTGTACTTTGCATCGCATGACATTCACGTACCACGTATTGCTCATGAACGGTTTCAAGGAAAATCAACACTTGGCTCGCGTGGTGATTGCATACTGCAACTTGATTGGTGCGTCGACGAGTTGACCAAGACACTCGATCGGTTAGGACTCTCCGAAAATACGCTAATCATCTTTTGTTCGGATAACGGACCCGTGCTCGACGATGGCTACAAGGACCTGGCGGTTGAGAAACTCGGTGAGCATGAACCGGCTGGTCCGTATCGAGGCGGAAAGTACAGTGTCTGGGAAGGCGGGACGCGAATTCCGTTCATTGCTTGCTGGCAAGGGCACGTCGCACCTAGTGTGTCGAGTGAGATCGTTTGCACAATCGACTTGGCGGCAAGTTTTGCTGCAATCACTGGCCAGTCACTAGCTCAAGATGCATGCCGAGACAGCCTTGATCTATCTGAGGCGCTGCTTGGCAAGCCCGATGCAAAAGGACGCGACCATTTGTTGCAACAGGACAACGGAAGCGGGAATTTTGGACTGCGAGTTGGCGACTGGAAGCTCGTTCGACTCAAACAGCGCGGCAAGTCCCAAGCAACTGTGAGCAAGCAAGAAGCGACTCCGCCAACGGCCGAACATACGCTTTATCGACTTACCAACGATCCCGGCGAACAGCACGACGTTTCACTTGCCAACCCGGAGATTTTGGAGCGGATGAAGGAACAGCTTGAAAATCTCATTAAGCGCGGTCGCAGCCGCCCGTAGGCAACTGCAGCTTTTGGGGGTTGAAATACAACGAACTGGAAATGTCAAATAAAAATCGCCCTTTGAAATGTTAAGTTGGTCACCCATTGAAAACGGGAGAACAAAGCTCCGCCGAGCGTGTCTGGACGCGACAATGCGACTTCACGGTACTTGTAAACTTGAACTCATGGCCGTGAGGTTCTTCTAGCAACCCACGGATGTCTGCGAATGTAAGTCTCCAAGTACAGTTAGGTCGACTTTTGTGTAAAGACTTGCTCGGCAGAGCCTCGGTCTCCCGTTGCATATGTTCACTGGTCACGCTTGGTGTTCACTGTTCAAACCGAGAGGTCACTCAGTTGTCGAATAGTTTTCCAACTTGCTCGTCACTAAGAGCTTCTTTCCAAATTCGAACTTCGTCGATCACGCCATCCATGAACTCGTCCTTACCCGTATTGCCGATATGCATCGTTTGCCCCTGACGCATCAATCGTGGCTCACCCGTAAACGGAATGGTTTTCTTAAGATCCTTGTCAAGGTAAAGCCGGCAATTCTTTTTCGCATTGTCGATAACAAAGGTAATGAGGTACCAGTGTTTGATTTCAAGATCACCACCTTGGCCGTTGCTGCCGACATCCTTCTGATAGAAATTTACGGCCGTTTCAATCCAACGAGTTCCATCGCCGATATCTCCGTGAACTTTATCGGTGTTCACTTTCATATCGAAATTGAACTCGCCGCCGTGGCGTGTTCCGAGAACACCTGAGAAAGTCGGTTCTTTGGTAAGCCATACCCAAGCTGAAACCGTAAAGGTATCGATCTCAAAATCCGGAGAGTGAGCAATCGCGACGTGGTCGCCCTTCTGTCGATCGAACAAAAGACCCTTCCCGTCTTTCCCTTCATGGCTCTTTGCGCCGTGAATTACTCCATGATGGGTACCCGCAATGTCCAGTGCTTTGTTACCTTCCTCGTCCAGTTTCCAGTGTGCAAGGGGTTTCGGTAAATCTCCTTTTCCATCGATTGTCGGCGGCGGCTCGGTTGCTTCAACGGCAACCCCTGAACAGAGTAGGAGAAGTAGGAGGACCCAAGTCGAAAGCAGAGATCGCATAGTTGTGCACTCACAATGAGAGGAATTGTTCGGCTTCGCAGCGTCGCTTACGGATTTCAACACAAGATTCTAACGGAAAAACTTAGCCCAATTTTAGCTACCTGGTGTTCGCACACCTACACCCAATAGCAAGTTCGCCCACAGGGCTTGATCGGCGGTTTGGATTGTCAGGACGTGATCATCTGACGCGACTGCGGCATAGAAATCCCATTTCATAATCGGTTCCAATTGTCGAGTCGACCCAGCATCCTTAAGAATCTGCCGAAACTCAGCCCACACTGGAGGATCATCTTGCTGGGCGTATTCATCTGAGGGATCGATACCCATCGTGTTGAAGTAGTCGATCGGAAGAACCTCGATAAGTGCTCGGAGAACCTGGGCCACAGTCGGTATGCCGGGGGTTAGTTGTAAGCACACAAGTTCGGCTTTGGGCCCGATCTTCGATGACGCTGGATAATTGCCATCAGCGATCAAAATCTTGGCGTGATGCCCGGCCCGCGCACAAACTCGCAGTATGTCTGGATGAAGTAATGAGGTACGAAGCATAGATATGAACTTTCTACCGTGCCGAAGAGAACGGGTGTTTTAGGTGATTGGGAAACGCATGGATCTTGGTGAGTTCAACGATCGTTACTGGAATCAATGCGAAACAAATCACAACGAACCAGTCGAGTAAACTCAGTGGGATGGCTCCCAGAAGTGCTGCCGACCAGGGCATTGAAATTACAGCCACTTGAATCGCAACTGAACCAAACATAGCCCACACGAGGCTGGGGTTTGAGAGCGGTCCGACTTGAGGCATAGTCTTCGTAAAGCTGCGGCAACCCATGGAAAAGAAAATTTGCGTTAGCGCAATACTACAAAATGCGATGGTCCGCGCACGATCAGTGCCTACTTGCCAGTACGTGTA
>JANNNN010000677.1:0-6436 GCA_031398555.1 Planctomycetia bacterium
GGATTACTTGGCAACGTGACACATCGAGAGTTCTATGAAGTTGTTGAAGACGGTTTGGTTGGCTACCTTAGTCGCAGACTCTTGGGCTCTTAATGCTCAGGAAGCGGTTTACTTTCGAGATGATTTTGGAGTCGCGAAGGATACGAAGCCACTACCGTCGGACTTTGAAGGCGATGCAAAACAACTGTGGCGTACGCCGTTGCCACCAGGGCATTCGACCCCATGCGTGTGTGGCGATGCGATTTACATGACCACTTTTCAAGCAGAAGAGCAAGAACTGGCAACGGTCGCATTGGATCGCACAACAGGTGTGATCCGATGGCGACAGGTTGTGCCCACGAAGAACTTTGAGCCAGTTCATGCGACCGGTAGCGCGGCGACTTCAAGTCCAGCCTGCAATGGCAAGCAAGTCTTTGTTTTCTTCGGCAGCTATGGCATGTTGTGCTACGACTTAAACGGAAAATTGCTATGGGAAAGAAAGCTTGGCCCGTTTCAAGACGAATTCGGAGCGGCAAGTTCGCCGATACTGGTCGACGATAAAGTGATCTTGAATGAAGACCACGACATCGATAGTTTTTTGATCGCTTTGGATCAGAAGAGCGGCGAAGTGGTTTGGAAGGTTGCGAGGACTGAAGCGACTCGCAGTTACTCAACGCCATTTGTTCTCGAACGCGATGGCAAGAAGCAGATCTTGGTCGCGGGTTCATTGCAGTTAGCCGCTTACGATCCAAGCACAGGTGAAAAGCTGTGGTGGTTTAACGGTATCTCACGAATAGTGGATTCGACACCTGTGATTCACAAAGGAACGATCTATGTCGCGACGTGGACACCCGGCGGCGATCCTGGTGAACGAATCACCATGGAAAAATTCGTGGAAGCGCTCGGCAAGTTCGACAAGAACGAAGACAAGATTATCTCGCAAGATGAATTGCCGAAGGACAGTCCCGTCTTGGAACGTTTCTTTCGGATCGACTTGAATCAGAACAAGTCCAGTAATTGATCGCAAGTGTTGCCATGTGAGACGTCGGCGCTAGTTAGAAGTGGGTTTCGAAGTAACGACCCTATCTGATCAAGGACCCTCTAGTGCCAAACGATTCACGGCGAGTGAGACGCCATTGATCAGAAACTTGATTGTGAATGTCCACCACTTCGACACCCGCGACTACTACCGTCGGCTCACTAAAACCCTAACGTCATTGGCTCGCTAAAACCCTTCGATAAGTCCAATGGATTGCTCGAGTTTGAGCCCACTGAAGTGCCTTTGCGGTGGAATTTTGATTAAACTAGGGGTTCCCGCCTCTGTGCAATCCAAGCACAGTTCGTCCGTCCCTTCCTAGGTAAAGAACAATGTCGACTCCCGGTCTACTTCGTTCGATGTTTTTACTTTGTTTTGTATTGCCATTACTGGCGGTTATTCCTACTCGCTCAGTCCGCGGTGAAGCAACATTGGTGTCCGCCACGCCCGTTGCAATTGACTCTGCCCAGACCACCCGGATTATTCTTAACGGAACGGCGTTCTCTGCTCCGTTAAGGGTGTGGACCAGTTGCGAAGCTCAAGTTGCCGTGGTCAGCGTCGAAGCAACTCAAGCAACCCTCGACATCACGCCTCCGGCTGGAGTCAGACTAGGTTCAGTGGGATTGTGGGTTGCAAGTGCCGAAGGGCCGACAGACGCGATCAGCATGCTGGTCGATGACTTGCCAAGCGTTGTCGATAATGCGGCGAATCATCAGCGTGAACAGGCTCAAGCTATCAACCCAATGTGTGGCGTGGATGGAAATAGCGACGGGCCGCTAAGCGACTTCTATCGCTTTCACGCTCAAGCGGGTCAGCGGATCGCTTTCGAAGTCCATGCGCAGCGGCTTGGTTCATCCATGGATCCCGTGCTTCGTTTGATTGACCCGCTGGCAAGCCGCTTCTTTTGATTGATGATGAAGAAGGCTGCCCGGATAGCCGTTTTGCATATGAGTTCAAGCAAGAGGGGGACTACTTCGTCGAAGTCTTCGATAGTCGCTTCACAGCCGGTGGACGGTATCGCTTGCGCGTCGGTGACTTTCCGATCATTAGCGCTCCGATGCCCATGGCGGCTCAGTTAGGAAGCCGCGTTCAATGTTCTTTTGTCGGCCAAGATGCGTCGAAGTTGCCCTCGCGCGAAGTCGAGATTCCCGCGGCTTACCCGTATGAAACGATGAACATCGCTGTTCGCTTGCCAGATGGAAAATCTTCGGCTTGGGTGCCGATGTTGCTTCGCGCGGGGAAACATGAAACGGAACCGGACAAGTCAACGGAAACGAATGCGGAAGGGCAGGGCAGGGGGGCACTTTCGATTCCGGTTGGAATCAGTGGAAGACTGTCCGCAGCCAATGAGAGCGATAGTTTTCAACTGACAGGTGTGAAAGGGCAGGGGGGGCAGTTCAGAGCTCGGGCCCGCAGTCTTGGAATGCCGACGATGCTACAGATGCAGTTGTCCAATGCGGCTGGAGCGAAAGTTGCCGAGTCGGCTGTGAACGATGCTGACGAATGGAGCTTTAATTTTACGTTCCCCGAAGATGGTGTTTATCGTTTGACGGTGAACGATCTGCTGCATCGCGGCGGAGCAGAGTTTGGTTACTTGGTTGAAGTCGGGCCAATTCCTACGTTCGCTGTCTCATTGAAAGCCGACGCGAAGACGAAAGAACGATTTGCGATTGAATTGGAACAAGGTGCGGCAGCGATCGATTTACTAGTCGCTCGATCGGGCTACGAAGGAGCGATTGATATTGCATTCGCTTCCCCTGTTGCTGGACTGGAGATGTTGAATCCGAGAATTGATGCTAAGGCCAAAGAGGCTCGCATTTATCTAGCGGCTGGCAAAGACTGGAATTCAGAGATTTTCAACAATATGCGATTGCTCGCGACAGCCGTCGATGCTCCAGAGATGAAAGTCGCCGTCGATAGTACAGGCTTGCATCGCGTCAAACGACCAACGGTTCCGTATCCAGCGACGTGGATGGATGGAGGAATGGCGATCGCCGGCATTGTTGCTTCGCCTGCTTACTTTACTTTTGAACCCGCTACTCCGATTGCGTTCGCGCGAGCACAAACCACACATACGGCGCCGTTGACGCTCAAGCGAACTCAAGAGGCATTCAAAGAAGCGGTCACCGTGCTGCCATATCGCCAAGCGAATCAATGGACAGCTGCGGCGAAACCTGACAAAGATACTTATACAGTTACTTGGACGCGAGCGGCTGAAGCAGGGCAACCGGAACAAATTAGCTTGCTGACCTACGCCGAGTTTAAGGGACGCGGACGACTGCAATCGCAATCGATCCCAGTGGCCTGGATCGATCCCCTGAAGGTCACCATAAAACCTTTTGGTGTGATGGTGGTTGGCAGGCCGCAACCTGTGCAAGTTGATTTCGAATGGGCTCCGCAAGCCGCACCACAGCCCGTAAAGTTAGCTTGGCAGAATCTGCCCGCCGGCTGGAGCGGAGTGGCCGTGGACGTAGCAGCCGATCAAAAGTCGACGACAATTGAATTGACAGCGAGCCCTGATTTTACCGCTGCCAGCGCATTAGTGCAGTTACTTGCAACCACGCAGTACGCCGGTCAGCCACTTAGCGCGACCAGCGAGCCGACCAACGTCAATGTGATTGCCGCTCCCGCAAAGCTAGAGGTGTTTCCGACAGCGATGCAGTTGAACGATGCTCATGATTTGCGACGGCTGGTGATTACCGGTACGGATGCTGCAGGCAACGTCCGCGATTGGACTCGCGATTGCAAAATCACTTCATCGAATCCAGCAGTCGTACGCGTCGAAGCGAATCAGGCGTATCCGGTTGCCGATGGGACGGCAGAGATAGTTGTTGGAGATGGCGCAATCAAGCAAACGGTGAGCGTTCAAGTCGCAAATATTGCCAAGCCTCATGCGACCCAGTTTGAAAACGATGTGTTGGTCGCACTTTCGAAACAAGGTTGTAATTCGGGCGCGTGTCACGGCTCGCCCAGCGGCAAAGGCGGATTCAGACTTTCGTTGCGAGCCTTTGACAAGCAACTTGATCAATTGACGTTGTTGCGTGAAGAATTCGGGCGGCGTGTCAATCCGATAGAACCTGAGAAGAGCTTACTGCTACAAAAACCGTTGATGAAAGTTGGTCATGGCGGCGGAATGCAATTGCACAAGCATGATACCGCTTACGAAGTCCTGCGAGCGTGGATTGCCGAAGGCGCGAAGCTGGATCCGCCCGAGACAGCCCGATGCGTAACACTCGAATTGTATCCGTCAACGAAACGAGTGTTGAATCGCGTCGTCTCACCGATGCAGCAATTGATCGCGATCGCTCATTATTCCGATGGCACATCGCGTGACATGACGCACTTGGTGGCGTACGAAACATCCAACACCAGCGTTGCTGAAGTGAATGGGAGTGGGCTGGTGACATCACGCGGACGCGGTGAAGCGGCGATCTTGGTTCGGTACTTGGAGCATATCGAATCGGTACCGATCATGTTCGTAGAGGATGTACCAGGTTTCCAATGGCAAGCTCCGACACCAAACAATTTTGTCGATGAACTGGTCAATGCAAAACTACAGCAACTTCAATATTTGCCATCTCCGACTGCTGATGATTCGGACTTTTTACGTCGCGTCTATTTGGACGTGATTGGTTTGCTGCCGACTTTGGATGAGACCAAAGCGTTCTTAGCTGATGTGAATGCTGAGAAGCGAAATGTAGTGATTGACCAATTGCTTGAGCGACCTGAGCACGCAAAGTTCTGGGCGCTCAAGTGGGGCGATCTGCTGCGGATGACCGGAAAAAGTGTTGGTGATGAAGGGGTCTACAAATACAATCGCTGGGTTGAGGAAGCAATTCGTGAGAACATGCCCTACGATGAATTTGCCAAGGCACTGGTGACGGCATCCGGAAGCACGCTTTCGAATCCACCAGCCAATTTCTATCGCACGGCTACTGACACCAACGACTGTGTCGAAACGATTTCGCAAGTGTTCCTCGGCGCGCGGTTGCAATGTGCCAAGTGCCACAACCATCCATTTGAACGTTGGACTCAGGACAATTACTACGGACTCGGCGCGTTCTTCAATCGTATCCAGCGCAAGAAGACTCAGCGGCCGGGTGAAATGTTTGTTTACACATCGACGAGCGGTGATGTTACGCAGCCTCGAACCGGTCAATTGATGAAGCCCTGGCTACCGCAAGTTGGCAGTATCGATGCCGCTAATGAGAACGATCGACGCACCGATTTCGCAGCTTGGTTGGTCAGTCCCGATAACCCATACTTTGCGAGGATCGAAGCCAATCGAATCTGGAGTCAAGTCTTCTCGCGCGGCATCGTTGATCCGATCGATGACTTTCGAGATTCAAATCCGCCATCGAACGCACCGCTGCTAGACGCACTTGCCAAAGACTTTGTTGCCAGCAAGTTTGATCGTCGTCACGTGTTGCGAGTCATCTTGAATAGTCGGACTTATCAAGCCAGCTATCGCACCAATGCATTCAACCAAGATGACACACGCTATTTTTCGCATCAAGAGCCACGTTTGTTGTCGGCTGAGCAGCTGTTAGATGCCGTGAATCAGACCACCGGCGCTCAACAGACCTTCGGTCAGCTTCCGCCTGGAACGAAAGCGACACAGTTGCCTGCGCCTGATTTGGTGAAGGTCGACTTTTTGAAAGTCTTTGGGCAACCCGAACGTTCGACCGTTTGCGCATGTGAACGCGCTGAAGATTCGAACTTGGCGATGGCTATTGAGTTGTTTAATGGTCCGATGATTTACGAGCGACTGCGCGATGCCAACAATCGATTCAGGAAGTCGCTCGCGGCTGGTGTATCGCTTGAAGACACAGTGCGAGAGTTGTATTTAGCAGCACTTTGTCGCCAGCCGTCAGAGGCTGAGTTAGTAACTGCAGTAGAACATAGCAAGACTCGCGGCGACGCAGCTTCCGCGCTGGAAGACATCTGCTGGGCGTTGCTTAACACCGATGAGTTTTTGTTTCAGCATTAGTGTCGCCTTTCGCTCCGCGAAAGTAGCGCAGGGCAACATTAGAGTTCGCGCGCACCTATTTCGCGGCCCACGCTACTTTCGCGGTTAGGCGGTGAATTTATGGCACTGTCCGTAGGATGGGACCATATGTCCCGTCCGTTTGTTTTTTCTTAGAAATTTGCATCATGGATTCGTGACACGGGTTAAGACCAATCAGCCGGAACGCGTTAGAGAGCGTCCCGCTTAAAAACCCCGGGAAAACGCGATTTTTCAAGCGACTGATCAGCCGGAAGGCGTTAGCCTCCGGTTGGAGACGTAACCGGAGGCTAACGCCGGCTAACGCCTTCCGGCTGATAAGACTAAACCACCGTAACGACAATTATCCTAAGCGGGACGCTCTCGTTAGCGTCCGGTTTCTACAACAACGAGCCACAACCGGACGCTAAAGAGAG
>JANNNN010000686.1:0-5567 GCA_031398555.1 Planctomycetia bacterium
GGCGAAAGCCTCGAGAAAGAAGTGGAGCGATTGTTGACGGACCGCAAGATCAACCGCTTCATTGACGACTTCGCAAGACAGTGGCTGCAGCTACATCGCTTGGGAATGTTTCCTCCCGACAAGAAACTCTATCCAAACTACGACCCATGGCTTGAGACTAGCATGCGCACTGAGGTTATCGAGTATTTCCGCGAGATGTTCGTCAAGAACTCATCCCTAGATGGTTTTATAGATTCTGACTGGACCATGGCAAACGCACGTCTATGCGAATTCTACGGACTACTGGAACCGCAAGCGAGCGGCTTTCAGCGCATCGCTTTCAAATCCGATGATCATCGCGGTGGATTGCTGACGATGGGCGCGGTGCTCGGACTGAGCTCCGATGGCACACGCCACCGACCCGTTCACCGCGGCGTGTGGGTTAGTGAAGCGCTCTTCAATAAGACGCCACCGCCCCCACCAGCCAATGTCGATCCGATTGAACCCAACCCACCGGAAAGCCCCAAGGCTACGATTCGCCAGAAGATTGAGGCGCACCGCAGCCACGCGAACTGTGCCGCTTGCCACGCGAATATCGACCATTTTGGAATTGCATGGGATAACTACGATGCAATTGGACAGTGGCGCACTCGTGAGAAAGTTGCACAGGGAATCGGGGACGACCCCCTGATCGATTCCTCAGGCATGATGCCCGATGGACGGATATTCAAAGACTCCACTGCATTCAAACAGCTGTTACTCGAGGACCGCGACGAGGTCGCGCGGGCCTTTATCGAGCACCTGTGCACCTACGCGCTTCGGCGTGTACTGACCGTCGACGATCAGGAGGAGCTAGATTCCATTCAAGCCGACGCCAAGAAGCAGTTGTACTGCGTTAAGGATATTGTTCGTGCTGTGGCATTATCCAACTTAATCAAAAAGCGATGAGGCAGAAAAAAATGATTAGTGAGCAATGCAGAACTAATTCTAGGCCAAACTTCATGACAAACTTCCTCTCCCAATCCTGGTTGATCGATCGCCGTCACGCTTTGCGAGCAATGGGTAGCTGCATCGCGCTTCCGTTCCTAGAGTGCATGGTCCCGCTTGGGGCTGCTGAATCGCAAACTGCCATGCCGCGGCGAAGTGCCTTTGTCTACCTTGCCAACGGCGTCCATTCGCTCAACTATCAAATCACCACACCGGGTATGGACTATCAATTCTCCAGGTCCCTCAAGCCACTGGAAAAACACCGCGAAGTCATCACGCCGATCAGTGGGCTACATCATCCGGGAGCTCTCAGTCATCACCACAATTGTATCTCTGTCTGGTTGACTGGTGGTAAACTTGGTCCTTCGGATAAGAACACGATCTCGGTTGACCAGAAGATGGCCGAGGTCACTGCGAAATACACTCGCTATCCTTCAATGGAAATTGCGCTTACCGGTGAGTCACTAGGCTGGACGACCGATGGAGTCCGGTTGCCCGCAATGCGTCGTTGTAGCGAAATATTCGCGTCGCTTTTCGAAGGACCGAAAGGAGGCGTGTCAGCCCAACGGAGAGCTTTGCGCCGCAAAGGGAGCGTTTTAGACGCCAACCTCGCGGAAGTGCGGCGGCTCGATCAAGCGATGGGAGCGGCCGACAAAGGACGCATGGAGCAATACCTTACCTCAGTTCGCGAAGCAGAAATTCGTGCGCGGCGGGCTGACGCGTGGCTTGATACGCCATTGCCTGCCGTCTCCGACGCCGATCGCAAACGGACCAATCGCGATATCGCCGCCGTCATGGCGGGCGACTATTTCCGCACTGTGTACGATCTGATAGTGCTCGCCTTTCAGACCGATGTTACGCGAGTGGCCACTTTCAGCTTGGGAGGCGAAGGAGATGCCTTCGCGATTCCGGAGATCGGTATCACCGAATCGCGTCATCAGCTCAGCCACCACGGCGGCGATGCTGGCTACATGGAGAAGCTCACCAATTACGACACCTTCGCCATAGAGCAATTCAGCTACTTCCTCGGGCGGCTCGCGGAGACAAAAGATCTCAACGGCAAACCGCTTATCGGCTCGACGATGGCCCTCTTCGGAAGCGGCATGTCTTACGGTCACAGTCATGGCAACGCCAATCTTCCGCTGGTGCTCGCCGGAGGCTCGGACCTCGGTTTGAGGCACGGCAGCCATCTCGATTTCAACAAAACAGCCACAGGGTTCCAAGGCTACTCGCTGGGCGCAGACGGAGCACTGACCACTGCACATTATCAACTTTGCAGCCGACCAGCAAACTCCGATGCCTATATGAGCAATCTACTGCTGATGATGGCTCAACGCATGGGCGTGGAGACTGATAAGTTTGGCGACAGCAACAAGGTGGTCGAAATATGAATATGTTCATGGTTCATGGTACTTGGTGCTTGGTACATCGCTCATCGTTCTTGGTTCATCGTTCTTGGTTATTAGGACGTTGGTTGCTCGTGGTTGTACTTGGCTGCTCGTTCGTCGTTAATGCGTCCGTCGTTGGCGAAGAACCAGGAACTAAGAACAAAGAACCAGGAACCGATGTTTTCCGGCCGGAAGCGGGCAAGTTTCCGCCGTTAGAGAAAGCGCATGCTTACCGAGGCGAACTGGTGTTCGTGGACCATGCCAACCGCCGTGGCAGCATTCGGGTGCAAGGTTCGGGCATGTTCTTTCGAAACGATCCGCATCCGTTCGTGATGCTTCCGTATGGCATCGTTCGCTATCTCGGCGCACCGGCGGATCTTCGCGACATTCCGCTCGGTACCGTGATGCACGTTCGAGCCTTCCTCCCGCCGGATGCGAAGACTTCCGCGGTGCCGGTGTTGCCAGTCAATAATAAATCGATCGACGCGAATCACAACCGTGGTACTGGGATTTTCCCTGCCGAGAACCACGTCCTTCTCCTAGAAGACGAGCCCAGTCATTGCCTACGCGAGGGCAAGATTTGGAAGCTCAAGGAATTAGTTATTAAGAGCAGTGCTGGAATGATCGTCGCCAGACGCGAACCGAAGTTAGGCGGCGATGGCAAAGCGAGCGAAGAAAATATGACTTTCGATGCTGCCACTCGCATTTGGCGTGGCCGTGAATGCCTCGCGATCGAAGATTTGATCGCTGAAGGTACGTGGCCTGTTGAAGGGAAGAAACCGCTCGATGGCCAAGCCGTTCTGCTTGGCATCACTTGGAAGCCCACTCCTGATGGCGTATTCACTCGATTCCACATCTCGGACATATGGCTCGATGACACGGCGACGCAGAGTGCCGCACGCAATCAGTCCGAGGTGCACAAGGCCTTTATCCGCAGCCGCTGGATGCCGGCTTGGATCGACGCCGTCGAGTATGGCAAGTTCGGCCGCGCGCAGGTGACTGCAACCTTGTTCGGTGGCATGGATACGTCTCTCTACGCCGATTTCAAAAAAGATGACTCCGCAATGATGGATGCAGTTGAGAACACGTTGAAGCATGTCCACGGCGCGTACGGACCAGCACACATGGCATCCAAAGGGTCCATTCTGGAAGTTACTAAGACCGACGCAATTGTGCCACTGGGCAGCAGCGGCATCCAAATCCGTTTTGAGACCGACCTCATCATCGAAGGCATCCGCCCTGGTCGCATCGTACGCGTCCGTCCAGCAGGCTGGCCGCAGGTAGATGTGCCGCGTGAGGAGTATCTCAACGATGGCTCCAACTTGGAAGAACGTTTCCCTACCCCTGCCATTTTTCCCAAATACTAACTTATAAGCCGACGGACAGGCCAGCTTCAATTCGCTACCTTTGCTGACGCGATGGGTTTGCTAATCAACTTGCCAACTTCGACCTGCGACATCTGCTCTGCGCGGGCTTTGAATAAGTTGGCCCGTTCATTATCGCCGCTGAGCGCTAACCAATTCGCGACGGCAAGCATTGGGACTGCATCATCTAGTTTTTGAAGTGCGTTAGCGGCTAAACTCTCACTACGAATGGCGATCAATCCGCGACCGTCACCTAATGCGGTTTGCAGGTCTCCTTGTGGAAGATCGCTGGAGTTGATCCGATTGTCATTGGCTAGGGCGAGTTCCACCACAACAGCAGCTTGCTCGTAGTCACCATTAGCAACTTGAGCGATGAAGCGGCGTGTTACAAGTCGATCCGAGTTGCCATACTGCACGACGAGTTGTGCGTAGGCTTGAGCCGCTTGACGGTAGCCGCCCGCCGCAAGAATTGCATCGGCGGCCGCCATCAACTTTGCGGGGGTATTATCCAGTGCCGAAACTGAAGCTTTAGCCAAGACGTACCGAGCGCCGGCAGATTGAGTTTGCCCAGCCGCTTGTATCAGCTGCGTGGGTTGGCTGGCCAAGCGAAACGGAACTGAACTCGTGACCGTTTTCTTGACTGAGTAAGCTGCTACTGAAAGGCCGCTTGCCGAGGGTGTTACAGCACAACTTGGGAAAGCTGAATAAGCGCTGCTGTATATTACCGGAGTAACGTAAGTGCTGTAATAGCACGATGGTGCATAGTAGGTCGGCGCAAAGTAGGTCGGCGTGTAGTAACTGTAATTCGTGTAATAAACAGGCGCATAGCTTCGGTAGTAAAAACTGTTTCGTGGCCACAGACCGCAACCCAGTCCTCGATAACCTATTCCACCATAGCTGCTATAGAAACTCGCTCGGGAATAACTGCTCCAACCGGGATTGTAGATGCTCGGATAAAAACTCTGATGATTTAGACCAAATCCGTATCCATATCCGCTAAAGCCGTAACTGTGCCCGCCGAAGCCATGACCACGGAATCCGGGGCCGTGCCAAGCGTTGGCTTGACCTGCTGTCGAAAATGCAACTAACGCAAAGCAGCAGAGTATTTTCTTAAGACTTGTCATCATTCACCTCGGTATTTTTGCAAAGTCCGTTACGCACTCTATTATCCGTCCTGAACGAGTAAAGAGCAACAAATGCGCCATATTTATTGCGAGTGGTTTACGGCGATTTTGGCATGCTGTTGCTGGATGGCTATGTTAAGATGGGTGTCGGGACAATGGTCTCAAGCTACGTAGGATGGCTTTATTGTGGATTCCTACCAAAGTGATGCTTGGAGGGGAAACTGCTAGATGCGAGTGCACGGAATGTTCCGATTAATCCCATTAGTCGTGATATGCATGGCTTGCTCGACGCTAGTTGATGCTCAAGAAAAAGCTGTGCCTGCCACATTCGAGCCGCTCGACGAAGCCGCGATGCAGACCGAATTGCAGCGTTTAAAGGAAATTTGCGACAATCTCGGTTTAACTTCAGAGGCTGAATTGTGCCGCAACTGGCTGCCGATAGGTCGCGCAGACCAGTCGTTATTGTTCCTTCCCGTTGAAGCTCGGCAGGTTAGCGCAGCGAATACGAAGCAAGCGGCTTGGGCAAAGCACTTTGAAGTAGCTAGGGCTAGGCACGCCGCATTTTGGTTCCAGCAATGTCTCCTAGCGGTGGAAACTGGCGATGAAGCCCGAGCTTACCAACTGCTCTGGCGAACGCTGCGCGAAAACCCTCAGCATGCTGAAGCCAAGCGGACACTCGGTCGACTGGCCACTTCTTGCAGTGTGCGACCGGTGGTTCGACGTTC
>JANNNN010000701.1:0-2223 GCA_031398555.1 Planctomycetia bacterium
GGTAGGTTCCATGAGTCTAGCTTGCCGCGCAAGATAACACACGAAATATGAAGAAAGCTAGCACTAGACCGAAGCTATTACTCTATAACGAGTTGCGAAAAAAGTTTGCAAGCATTTTTCGGCGCAGGTAGTTGTTAGTAAACATCTTTTCCACGATAATTCAAAGACCGTAGGAAGAATCTTGCGGTCCGCACCCGATGCCAGCAAGAGCATCTTGCCTTTGATTTTGGGACCAAATGAAGTCCCGGCGTTCAGACTTGAGTAAAACTTGAAACTATTGTTTGACACCTTTGCTAGCAATCCTACAATCGACTTCGCCCGTCAAGGGAATCTCGTCAAAGCCTATCTCTTCCCAAATCGAGTCTCGATGTTGGTCGGTTTTAAGCGATGCGAGGGCTTAGCAAGGTTTGCTATGCCGGACCATAGGAACCAAGTCTCGCAATGATACGCGCGGCGTTGACCAACAGGAGTGCGCATTGAGCATGGCACACGATGTGAACCAGAGCGAAAAGGACATCGCGGCTCAGGTGCGGTCGGCTTTGGTCGGTCGTATCAGCTCCGAGCGCTATGAATTGTGGATCGCTCCTGAAACCGATTGGCAGTGGAACGAAGGAACTTTGACGTTGACGTTCGAAAGCGATTTCGCATGTCAACTAGTTCGGCGAATGCTTGGAAAAGAACTTGCGTCGGTTCTGTACACCGTCGGTGGTCCACATGCTGAACTGAAGTTGGAAGTGGGCGAAGTAAAGGTGAAAGCGCCGTTCTTGCAGGTTGCTCCCAAAAATCCTGCGCCGCAATCGGACGAACCAGCGACGCTCCGATTTCCTAGCCATGCACCTACGCAAGAATCGCTTGGTCGTGAAGGAGCGGGTCGTGAAGGAGCGGGTCGTGAGTTTTGGGGACGCTTCATTTCCGGTGCGTGCAATCAACTGGCTTGGACGACCGCAAACATGGTCGTATCGGAGCCGGGGCGAATGACACCTGTATTACTTCATGGCCCATGCGGTGTTGGGAAGACGCATTTGATTTCTGCAATCGCCCAGCAACTGCGGACGCACTGCCGCATGCGTCGCGTTGTCCACATGACCAGCGAACAGTTCACGAACGACTTCACTGAAGCTATCAAAGGTGGCGGTCTACCTATGTTCCGTCGCAAGTATCGCGATGTCGAAGCGATGATTATCGACGATGTACACTTTCTCATAGGGAAAAAAGCAACACTGGGTGAATTCAAACATACCGTCGACAACTTGTTACGCATGGGAAAGCAAGTCATTTTGACAGCGGACCGTTCACTGAACGATCTGCATGCGCTGGGTAGTGACGTTGTTGGCAGATTGCGAGGCGGGTTGGTGAGTCCGTTAATGCCCATTGATGAAAAGACTCGCTCCGCATTGTTGCAGCGAGACATCGACGATGCCGCCATCAAGATCCCGTCTGAAGTGGTTAAACAGATTGCTGGACGTACGGTGGGTGATGGTCGTGTATTACAAGGCATTGTAAAACGTTTGACCGCTGTGGCATCGCAAGCTCAAGCGGCCCTGTCTTGGGAACAATGCTGGAATTCCGTGTACGATTTGGTGCAAGCGACACAGCCCGTCGTGCGACTTGGCGATATTGAACGCGTTGTTTGCGAAGTCTTTGGGTTAGCGCCGACAAGTTTGCAGTCATCGAGTAAAACCCGAACGATCGCCCAGCCGAGAATGTTGGCGATGTTCTTGGCCCGAAAATACACGCCTGCGGCTTACAAAGAGATTGGCGACTACTTTGGAAACCGTCGGCACAGTACCGTCATTTCGGCTGAACGGACAGTCGAGGAATGGTTGCGAGAAAATACTTCCTTGGGCGATGAACGTGGACTAACCGTCCGCGATGCAATACGGCATGTTGAATCGCAACTGCAAGTCGGCTAGCTCAGCCAAAGTGCGCTAGAGAGCATCCCGCTTGAATATCTCAAGAAAGCATGAATTCGCAAATGACTTATCAGCCGGAACGCGTTAGAGAGCGTCCCGCTTAGGATAATGGTCGTTACGTTAGTTTAGACTTATCAGCCGGAAGGCGTTAGCCTCCGGTTACGTCTCCAACCGGAGGCTAACGAGAGCGTCCCGCTTACGATAATGGTCGTTACGTTAGTTTAGTCTTATCAGCCGGAAGGCGTTAGCCTCCGGTTACGTCTCCAACCGGAGGCTAACGCCTTCCGGCTGATAAGTCGCTTGAAAAATC
>JANNNN010000744.1:0-7925 GCA_031398555.1 Planctomycetia bacterium
TGCCGATTCTTGCAAAGCGATTCTCTTCTCTGCTAAAGCTCATCTAAAGGATCTATTTATGAAGCGAACAATTTCAGCGCTCTGTCGTTCTGCACTGGTTGCCGTTGTGTTCATTGGCTGTTCAGCCACTGATTCTCCCAAGTCCGCTTCCAACTCGTCTGGCGAAGCGATGATGAAGGAAGACAAAATGATGGCCGACGACGGAATGACGATGAGTACGATGAATGATGACAAGATGATGAAGGACGACAAGATGATGAAGGACGCGGCAAAGGATTAAGGCTTGGGTTTTTTGGAGAGCGCGAGCATCCTTGCCCGCTAACCAGCAGTGCGATTCGTCTGAAGGGTAGATGCAATGACGGACACGAATATAAATCAGGACGAAGTGACGCCACCTGCGTTGTATTTCAATCGGCGTCAATGGTTGCAAGCGAGTGCCGCGGCGGGCAGCGTGGTTGCGACGGCAGGCTTGTACCGCTGGTTCAATCCGGTGGCGAAGATGAGTGCACAGACCGCACCGATCGAAGCACTGAGCGCTGCAACTGAATCGCCAGAAGAGTTGTTGGCTCGCGGCTGGCGTGTTGATGAACCGTCGACGGCTGAAAGCAGCATTCTGAACTACAACAACTTTTACGAATTCACGACCAGCAAACAGGCTGTTGCGTCGGTTGCGGCCGGATTCAAGACAGACGGTTGGAAAATTGTTGTCGACGGACTAGTGGACAAGCCTCGAAGTTTCACGATTGATGAATTGCATACCCTCAGCACTCCACAGGAACGGATCTATCGCATGCGTTGCGTCGAAGCGTGGTCAATGGTGATTCCTTGGGCGGGAGTTCCACTCGCACACTTGTTGGAAGCCGTGGGGCCGATGTCCAACGCAAAGTAT
Organism: Planctomycetia bacterium; assembly: GCA_031398555.1. Lineage (GTDB taxonomy): Bacteria > Planctomycetota > Planctomycetia > Pirellulales > Pirellulaceae > Aureliella. The sequence goes on from JANNNN010000744.1 coordinate 890, forward strand.
GTTGCATTTGAGACACTTCTTGATCCAACCAGAATGCCTGGTCAGTTAACTGATGTATTAGAGTGGCCGTACATCGAAGGGCTGCGAATGGACGAAGCGATGCATCCACTGACGTTGCTGGCAACGGGCCTTTATGGCAAAGCCTTACCGCCACAAGACGGCGCTCCGGTGCGTCTTGTTGTTCCGTGGAAGTACGGGTTCAAAGGTATCAAGTCGATCGTAAGGATCACGCTCACCTCGGACGAACCCAAGACAAGCTGGGGGCGATTTGCGCCGAGCGAGTACGGATTCTTTGCGAACGTGAATCCGAACGTTGATCATCCGCGCTGGAGCCAAGCAACTGAGCAACGAATTGGTGAAACGAAGCGCCGCAAGACTCTTATGTTCAACGGATATGAAGAGCAGGTCGCAGGTCTCTACGAAGGCCTGGATTTGCGACGCTTCTATTGAGAAACTGACGCCTAAAATCCGTTTGTTGCTAAAAGCCAATCAACCCGCGAGTTGAAAATGAACCCAGTACAATTCAATCGATGGCTAGTTATCATAAATGGATTTGTTCCGCTGCTCGTACTTGGGTGGGATGCATACCGCGGGCAGTTGGGAGCAAACTCAGTCAACTATGCGCTCCATGTGACAGGCATACTTTCACTGGTATTTTTGTTCCTATCTTTGATCATCACGCCGCTTCGTTGGGTCACAGGCTGGGGTGGATGGATTGCGTTTCGACGAGCGTTAGGACTGTATGGCTTCTTCTATGCAGCTATACACGTTGCGATATATGTTGCGCTGGATCGGGAGCTTAGCTTCGCGAGCACCTTTAGCGAGATTTGGCTAAGGCGTTTTCTTCAAATTGGAACTCTTGCCGTGTTCTTCATGATTCCGCTCGCCCTAACTTCGACCAATTCAATGATTCAGAAGCTTGGGCCGAAGCGTTGGAAGCTGCTGCATCGACTGGCTTATGTAGTCGCGGCGCTTGGTGTGGCTCACTATTACTTGCTGGTGAAGTCAGACGTTCGTCAGCCGGTTGCGTTTGGCATCGTATTGACTGGATTGCTTGGAGCCAGATTTGGAAAGCACTACTTCGAGTTGCGGCAAGCTGCCAATGGAAACCGACGCAAGCTCGCGACTAATTTAATCGCACCGGTTAAATCGCAGATTTGGAAAGGCGAGCTATCGGTCTCATCGATCACGCAGATAACGCCAGACGTGAAGACCTTTCGATTGCAGGCCAAAGACGGTGGGCTACCGTTTGAACATCAACCCGGTCAATACTTGAGTCTGCAATTGATGATTGATGGCAAACGAATTAATCGATCGTACACTATTGCTTCTTCACCAACGCTCAAGGGAGCATGTGAGCTGACGATCAAGCGAGATCCAAACGGGCTGGTGTCGCGATACTTGCACGACACTCTGAAGGTCGGCGATGCGCTGAAGGTCACAGCGCCGGCTGGGAAATTTGTATTCACAGGTACTGAATCGGCGGCAATTTTGATGATCGCAGGCGGTGTCGGCATCACACCGCTGATGTCGGTCGCACGCTACTTAACTGACCGAGCTTGGGACGGCGATATCTACTTCGTCGTTGTCGCAAGAAAGGAAAGCGACATTATCTTTTGTGAAGAACTCGAAGGACTCAGCAAAAGGTTCCAGAATTTTCATCTTTGCATCACGCTGACTCAAGTTGACGCAGATAGTGCATGGCCCGGTCATCGCGGATTCCTTTCAGATGTGCTGCTACAAAACTTGGCCGGTGACTTAACGCAACTTCCGGTTCATCTTTGCGGTCCAAAGGGAATGATGGAAGCGACTCGCGAGCTACTGCTCAAGTGCGGTGTGTCGTCGGAGCAAATCAAGACTGAAGAGTTTGCTTCGCCAAAAGCTACCGTGTCGAACACACCCGCTGAACGGCCCGAATCAATCGCTACGACATCGCGAATCAGTTTCAAACGCTCGAACCGGGTCACCGAAATCGACGGGGAAATCACTGTACTCGAAGCGGCTGAAGCGTCTTCGATCGACTTACCTTTTGAATGTCGCTCCGGAATTTGTGGCCAGTGTAAGACCCGTCTCCTTTCAGGATCTGTGGTTATGGATTCTGAGGATGCCTTAACGGCAACTGAGAAGGCCAATGGTTGGATACTTGCATGTCAAGCTCACGCGACCTCTGATGTGGTCGTGGAGGCATAGAGGTTCCAACCGGACTAGTGTCTAGAATCAACTGAGTCACTGTTACAACAAATCGATGTTTCATTGTTTTACTAACCTCTAGTAAGGATCATTCCATGAAGACTTTTACGCTCGCACTTGCGGTTTTAACGGCAATTGCCTTTTCGAGTTTGCAAGCCGATAATCCGAAGGATTTTACTGTTCCATCGGCTCTCGATGACAGTAAGTTCCAACTGTCGGAGAACCGTGGCAAGACCGTCGTTTTGCATTTCTTGCTCAAGACGGAATGCCCATACTGCCTGCGATACACTCACGAGTATGCGAAGCTTGCCGCCAAGTCGCCTGATGTCGTGCACGTCTTCTTAAAGCCCGATAGCGCGGCGGACATCAAGCAATGGGCGAGTCACCTCGATAAAGCGGATCTCAAGGAATTGCCAAAGATCTATCGCGACGCTGACGCGAAACTCGCAAAGCAATACAAGGTACCTGACGGTTACAAGTTTCACGGTCAAAGCGTTCGCTATCCGGCGCTCATCGCACTTGATGGACAAGGAAAGGAAATGTTTCGTCATGTTGGCAAAAGCAACAGCGACCGCATGTCGACCGCCGATTTTGCGAAGAAGTTAGACTCCGGAAACGTAAAGCAAGAGCGCAAGTAGCTCGCTGACTCTTGGAAGTACAGAATGCTTGAATGAGTCCGACATTAAGCTCCATAAAACCACGTTTCGATCTACGCAAAGTTCGAGACGAGTTCTCCACGGTTGTCCTTTAGCGTGTTGAAACTATTTGCCCATCAGAACAGACGCGTAACCTCCCAGCCGCTCCATGATTCCTAAAGAGCTCTTACCTTTTCCGAATCTCAAAACAATCAACGTTTCATCATCGCTAGAAACACCTGACGTGTAGTCAGCGACCGCCTGTCGAATTCTCTGGCCATACTCGGCACACGTCATCTCTGCGGAAATCGCTTCCACAGTCGCCTTTAGACCGGCTTCGCCGAACTGCGTCCCGTCGCTGTCCATGGCTTCCACGAATGCGTCAGTGTAAAGAATTAACATGTCGCCCTCGTGAATCGGCAACGAGAACTTAGTGTATGCCGTCGAATCCAAGATTCCCAAAGGAAGGTTGCTGGGCGACTCTTCATATTCTGCCTCGTCCGACGTAGCTCGGTCGCAAAGGAATTTCCACCGTCCAGTCAACTTGCTGAAAAACAATGGATTCGGATGGCCTGCATTTGTCACCAATAAGCGTTGCTTGTGGCTGAGATAAGTTAACACAACTGCCGTTGCAAATCGGCTGCACTCTTCGAGCGCCGTAAACTCGCGATTGATAGCCGCGACCAACCGATCTTGGCTCTTCGAGTTCATGAATTTTCTAAGCAACCTGCGAAGCGCCATCGATGTTTCGGCTACCTCACTTCCATGTCCCGATACATCAGCGAGGACCATGCGAGTCACAATGCCACCTACGCAAAGCGACATGTAGTGAACGTCGCCTCCGTTCGAATCGCCGTGATAGGGTTCGCTGAATATCCACGCTTCAAGCCCACGACTGGTCGCATTGTTTTCAACCGATCGATGGCCACTCCAAATCTCCATGCACTTTAATTCGTGAGTTTCAACAGTCGGTGTGTCCATGTTATTTACTTAGCTTGAAAAGTAGTCTGAACTGCCCCCGGCTATGGACAATATAGCCAAAAATACGACACTTCTCAGAGATCGCCACGACTAAAACACTCGTGCCTGGGAACGCACTGTCTTCGAGGCTCCGCCTCTAGTAAACCCGCGAGTTGGTGGCATTCACTACGACTGGAGTTGGTTGCATCAGCAAATCGACAACTATTTTTTCGTGTCTTTCATCATCATCTTATTCTTTTCGATGACCATCGTCCGCATCATCGATTCGTGCATCATCCCATCCATCGTTGCCTTTTCTTTCATCATCATTTCGCCTGCCATCTTGACTTTTTCGTCGGCCATCTTCGGGTCCATTTGCTTCATCGCTTCCTTTTCAACCAAGGCCATGACTTCTTTGTCCATCATCAGTGAACTGATCAATTGCTCTCGAGCCATCATCATTGCGCTTTCTTCGCTGCTCATCATCATTTTCTTCGACGACATCATCATGTCCTTATCCATAGCCATCTTTTTCATGGCGCCGCCTGCCATCGATTCCATTTTCGGGTCCGCTTTCATCATCATGGCCATCTTCTTAGCCGCGATATGACGCGCCACCAGTTGCTGGAATAACATCTGGATCGCATTCGAATCGTCCATCATTTTTTCGCCAGCCATCTGCACGTTCTTGTCGCTCATCATCATCTTGTCGTCAGACTCTTTCATCATGGCATTCTTTTCCATCATGCTCATGACGTTCGTGTCGTGCATCATTTCCTGATGAACCATTTCTTTGGCGACCATCATTGGCATCATTGACTTTTCGCCCATCATGCTCATTTCAGCCGCTTTCATCATAGCCGGTTCCATCATTTTCTGTTTGGCCATCATCGCTTCTTTGGACATTGGCATCATTGGCTTGTCCTGACCAATAACGCTCGACGTAAATAGCCCAGCAACCAACAACACTCCGGTGAACTTCTTCATTATGCATTCCTTCAAGTGGGATCGAGGCTCAACGACATCACACACTGCTCGTCAAAATGCTGCGGGCAGACTGCGGAGCATCGTCACAACGAATCGTATAGGAGCGATGTGAAGCAAGAATGTCGATTGCGTGTCGATTGTGTAAAGATTTGAAAAACCGTGGTTTCGATGATTCTCAACGATCTGCACCATTCGAATTGGGTTCAATCCAATTCCTGTTTTGACCAGGGGCCAGTCCGACTACTTCGTTTTTTCCTCTGGGCAATTCAAACCACAATTCGGCTTGACCATTGTTCAGCCGGATACCGACTCGGCCCAAATGCGCTTCGATCAACTTGCGGACAATTGCCAAGCCGATCCCTGCGCCGCCGTAATCACGAGACCTCGAAGCTTCCCCACGCTGAAAACGCTCAAAAAGCGAATCCGGCAAATCCGGCGAGCCTTCAACGTCATTTGAGATGACAGTTCTAATCAAGTTACTTGGTCGTTCGCAACGAATTCGAATCAACCCGCCCCGTGGAGTGTACCTTAGCGCGTTCTCAAAGAGATTGGTCAAAACCTGGCTAAGTCGCAGTCGATCGGCCACAATCGGCACTGGCGATCGCAGTTCGGCGTCAACTCTCAATGCCTTCTCCGTAAATCGAAGCTTAAACGTCTGAAGAATCTGCTCGATCAGCGTTGCAAAGTCAAACGACTCGGTGTTCAGGTCTTGGACTGCGACATCAGCCCGAGCAAGCTGTAGCAAATCTTCAACCAAGTGCACCAGCCGCAACGATTCCTCGTGGACCGACTCAAAGATTGCTTTTTCTGGGGCGATCACCTCATCCCGAAGACCTTCAATATAGCCTCGTATGTTGGTCAACGGAGTTCGCAACTCATGTGCCACATCGACGATAAAATCTTTGCGCAGGCGATCGGTCCGCTGTAGCCGCTCCGCCATTGAGTTAAATGCAGTGGACAGCAAGTCAATTTCACCGCAACCACGTGTCGTAACACGCTGTGCGTAATCTCCATCGGCAATCAACTTGGCGGCTTGAGTGATTCGCGTGATGGGACGTGTTAAACGGAAGTTTAGCCAAAGACTCAACACCGATGCAAAGACAAAGCCTGTAGCGCTAGCCATCAGCAGGTATCGATCTACCGCTTGCAGAAACATCGCATGAGCGTCCGCCGGCGCGATGTTGTACTGGTTAGTGAGCGTCGTAAAGTAGGTCGCTGCTCGCAAGTGAACCGCTAGCCCGATCGTTAGGATAACAATCAGAATGGCCATCGAGTTGATCGAAAGCAGTTTCCACAGCAACTTCATCGGTACGTTCATAGTGCGTCCGAGTCGGAAAAACGATACCCCAGTCCGCGAACGGTATGAATGTAAACTGGTTGTACCGGATCGTCACCGAGTTTCTGACGCAGTTTTCCGATGTGGACATCGACGACTCGGTCGATCACTGGGTCGCCACTCGGATACAGTTGGTCCAATAGCTCGGATCGAAGAAACACCTTACCCGGTGATGAAAACAGAGACTGAAGCAAAGTGAATTCAATCGCCGTCAGCTCCAGTGGCCGCCCGTGAAGCGAGAACCGTCGCTTGGCTCGATCAAACGTCAAGCCAGAAATTGCATTCGTCGAGTCTGGATCACCGCCTGCCATGCCGGCCCGGCGCAACAGCGCTTTGGCTCGAGCCACCAATTCCCGTGGACTAAAGGGCTTTGCAACATAGTCGTCTGCCCCCAGTCCCAGCCCAAGTACGAGATCCGCCTCTTCAGTGCGAGCAGTTAAGAACAAAATTGGAACTTTGGAAGTTCGCCGAATGACGGCGCAAACCTCAAAACCATCGACCTTGGGAAGCATCACATCCAGTATTACCAAATCTGGTCCAGCGGCCGCAAACGCATCGATCGCCGCACGCCCATCAGCAGCCCGCGTCGTGCGGAATCCTTCTTTGGACAGGAATCGGTCAATTAACTCAGCCGTTTTGGGGTCGTCTTCAACGATTAAGATAGAGGGAGCGAGAGTCATGAAGCGGCTTACGGAAGTTGATTGGAATCGCCTAATTATTTGCGACATCCTTAATTATATCCAACTAACCGATTACCATCACCCACTTTTTGAAGATGTCTGTCGCAAGCTCTCATTACTAAGTTGGCTCGTGCTAGTTGACGAACTTTCGAGCGACGCTTTTTGTTGTGCAGTGAGCCTACAATGCTGCACAACATTCGCGGCATCCTCCAACTCGAAAGCGGTAAAATACTTCTCGATTCCAGTGT
>JANNNN010000745.1:0-1169 GCA_031398555.1 Planctomycetia bacterium
TACCATCTATCAATCAGACTATTCACTACGTGATGTACTACGAAAACTTCCGAACTTGAAAGAGATTAGAATAGTTAAAGCTGGCCCGGGCGATCCAAGGATTATTGCGGCCTCTAAGAACCTGATTTCAGTTCGATTGAACGGGGACACGCTAAACGGAAGTCAGTTTGACCAGTTGTCAAATTTAGAGCATTTGCAGGAAATCGATTTTTCGAATTCTTCAATTGGAGATTCTGACTTAGCGAATATCCCCATCCTGCCGCAATTGTGTCATGTTAATCTTACGCGGACGCAAGTTTCAGATGAGGGTATTAAGTTTCTAGTCGGATTCGCGTTAGAATCGCTCAGTTTAAACGAGACTAAGGTGACGGATGCTTGCTTTGAATCAATTTCGCAGTTCCGCGTGCTCCGCGAGCTCGAAGTGGTGACCCAAGGCGTGACTAGCGATGGCCCAAATCGTCTAATAGGCACTCCCGTTGCGTTATCACTTCGCCGACTTTTGCTATTTAAAGACTATTTAGGGGCGAATGGCGAATCACTGCTTGCGCGCCAATTCCTTCAGTGTAAAGTTCATGCAACCATGACCGTTTCAGATTCGGTGGCGCGAAGCCAAATTGAATGGAGTGATGGCAGCCCATTTGGAATTCAGACCAGTCCAGAATGAGTGGTTTATTACGGACGAAGAGTGTATCGTTCAAAAGAATAGCAACTGAAAAGGACTCAGTTGAAGCGGGAAAATAGTTTCCACGCAGTTGGTTGTTATGGCATGCGGTTGGCTAAGGGGTTTAATGGGCTATTTGAGACTGATGACCATCAGTCCAATTGGGTGAGGATGCGATAGAGTTCGCGATGATGCACCTGGATGCATCTTGCAAACGCACGAGAAATTGGTTTGGGACTGAAATTTGACCATCGAGACAAACAACGACGGCAACGCTCGTAAATGCATCTTTTCTTTTTCCTTGAAGGGAATCGTGGGAGCCAACTAACCGAATACCATCACCCACCTTTTGAAGATGTCTGTCGCGAGCTCTCATTACTAAGTTGGCTCGTGCTAGTTGACGAACTTTCGAGCGACGCTTTTTGTTGTGCAGTGAGCCTACAATGCTGCACAACATTCGCGGCATCCTCCAACTCGAAAGCGGTAAAATACTTCTCGATTCCAGTGT
>JANNNN010000772.1:0-2364 GCA_031398555.1 Planctomycetia bacterium
CGTGCTTTCACAAGCGGCAATAAACGGCTGTATTGCCGCTTGTAGACCCGGTGGGACCAATGAGGCCGTCACTGCAAACACGCGTGCGGCCTTGTCGGCTTCTGGCCTCTCCGATAGTTCCACGACAGTCACCATTTTGGTCAACGACCTGTCGGGAGACGTTGCCAAAGCCAAGCGAAATGACAAAGTTACCGTGCTCGTGACAATTCCCACTGCGAAAGTGACCGTCACGAAATCTAACTTGTTTACGGGGCCAAATTCAGTCCAGTCGGGGACCACCACAATGCTAAAGCAAGGCTGAGGCAAGGCGGTCGTGGCCCCAAGGTTACTTTCACAGAAAATCTTCTATCGCACAGCAGTTTATTGAACATAGTTTTGAAAACTGTACACGCGACATTCACTAACGAAATGGGGGGCCATCTTGCTTAAGTTTAAGTTTGCGCCGTTGAAGCGAAAAGCCGGTCGTCGGGGAGCGATTACAATTCTCCTAGTTTGCCTTCTTATTCCGCTCTTGATCTTTATGGCCTTTTGCGTCGATATTGGGTGGATCACAAAGACCAAAAGTGAATTGCAGAACGTGGCCGATGCTGCGGCAGCTGCGGGAGCACGGCAGTTGGTGGACAACTATGCCACTTTTAACCTTCCTGATCAGCAGTGTCGAGAGAAGTTGATCGACGATGCGGAACAACAAGCCAACACGTTCTCGAAACTCTTTGGCGGCTTCAATGGTTCAGGTGAAGTCAAGTCGGTTTCAATTCTTCTCAACGACATTAAGTATGGTTTCACCGATGCCAACGGAAAATTCAATCCGAAATATTCCGGCTATCCCAACACTATCCAAGTTTTGGCGCGCCGAGACACGAGCGCCAATCGTCCTTTGCCACTGTTTTTTGCTTCAGTGCTCGGGATGCATGAAAAGACGCTGACTGCCTCAGCTTCTGCAACCATCTATACCGGATTGATTTCGTCATTTAATCCTTATGGCGCCGCTTGGGGGGACGACTACTCAAGCTACGGAGACGGATTTGAATGCCTTATGTTGCCTGTCGCCTTCGACGTCAATTATTGGAATCAATTTTTTGCTGAGGGTATCTCGCCTGACGGAACCATTCACACCGACGGAAGTGGTAATTCACAAATCCAGATTTACCCCAGTCCGCAAGATGCACCAGGAAATTCTGGCCTACTGTGCATTGGACCAGAGACCAATAGCACTCCCGATTATAGGAACTGGATTTTGAACGGTCCTGGTGGCAGCGATTTGCAGTGCTTGCTAGATAACGGATCTCTGCCAGTAAGCCTGGAAAGCCCCAAGCCCTGGAAAGGTTCGCCGGGCCTGCGATCAACGTTGAAAACAGAATTTGAACAGATTATCGGACAACCTCGTTTACTTCCATTGTTTCAGCCTGCATCCATCAGTCCATACCAAGCCGCTTCCGGCGTCGGATCCAATGCAACCTACAATATCGTCGGTTTCGTAGGTGTGACGGTTACCGAAGCTAGTGGTAGCGGAGCGAACCTAAACATCTCAGTTCAGCCTTGCAGCGTGATGGACCCAACGGCCGTTTTTGACCCCTCTACCGTCTATGCGGCAGGTGCCCAACCATCGAAACAGCTTAAAAGTTTTACTCACACAGGTGTCAGTTTTTCCCATTAATCTGTCTGCCACTGCTAAGGCTCCTTGAGGCTTCTCGGCAGTATTATCTTGCAAAAAGCAACGGTTTGTAAAGAATGCTGTCGAATTCAACGGTTATACCGTGTAGCTGGTTTCGTAAGAAACCGGAGTCAGCACTTAATGCGGCTTTGCAATAAGAGCGTTTCTACTTCGTCCGGTTTCTTACGAACCCAGTTGCGAAACACCAGCAGCTTTGCTAGCGGAAGAAGCGCCCTTTCGGTCATCGAACAAAAATACTATTGTCCAAATCGGAAAATTTTCGTCTTTTCCCTTAAGGAGAATAGCCATGTTCAGCGCACTGGATGTAAGTACAAGCGCCCTGGTCGCCCAGCGCATACGACTCAACACAATTTCCGGTAACATCGCCAACATGTCATCGCTTCAAAACGAACAAGGTGAAGCGCAACCTTACCAACCCCGGCATGTGATTTTTCAAACGGATGAACAACTGCCATCCGGCGAAGCGCCGGGAGTAAAAGTATCATCCGTGGAGACTTCACAAAAAGAGCCACTCTATCGCTATCAACCTGACCATCCACTGGCTGCTAAAGACGGCAAGTGGAAAGGTTATGTAGCCTACCCCAACATCAACTTGAACGAACAGTTTGTCGACGCGCTCGAAGCGACTCGGTCGTACGAAGCCAACATTGGTGCAATGGAAATCACGAAAAATCTCTCGCGTCAATCGT
>JANNNN010000781.1:0-4877 GCA_031398555.1 Planctomycetia bacterium
GGCGAAACATCATTAGACTGTTGATTCCACAATTAATTGGTTGACGAATTCGGAGTCTAAAAAATGCCAGCAACAAGGAACCGTGTCGAGAACGCCTATGCAATCGCTCGTGAAAGTTATGCGCAACTTGACGTCAATGTTGATGCAGCCCTCGATCGGTTGAAGCGGGTGTCGATATCTTTGCACTGCTGGCAAGGTGACGATGTGGGTGGTTTCGAAGGGACCGGAGCGGAACTTCGCAACGGACTAGCGGTTACGGGTAACTATCCCGGCAGAGCCCGAACGCCAGCTGAATTGCGATCCGATCTGGAGGCCGCTTATTCACTCATTCCCGGCAAACATCGATTAAACCTGCACGCAAGTTACGGTGAATTCTCCAAAAAAGTAGATCGCGACGAAATTAACATTTCCCATTTCCAAGGCTGGATCGATTGGGCGAAAAGCCTTGGCGTTGAGCTGGATTTCAATCCAACTTATTTCTCACATCCGCTAGCGGCCGATGGTTTTACACTGGCGCACGCCGACCCAAATGTACAGCAGTTTTGGATCGATCACGGTATTGCCTGCCGAAAGATTGCATCCGCGATGGGCAACGCTCAAGGGAATCCTTGTGTCAATAATGTGTGGGTTCCAGATGGCTACAAAGATTCCCCTGCAAGTCGAGCGTTGCCGCGCAGACGTTTGCTAGAGTCGCTTGACGCCGTGTTTGCAGAGAAACTGGATCCGAAGTCGATATTAGACGCGGTGGAATGCAAACTCTTCGGTATTGGTTCCGAGAGTTATGTCGTCGGTTCGCATGAATTCTACATGGGCTATGCGATCACCCGACAGAAGGTATTGTGTTTGGATGCAGGGCACTTCCATCCAACGGAAGGAATCGCGGACAAGATTTCATCTGTGTTGATGTATGTTCCGGCGCTGCTGTTGCATGTCAGTCGGGGAGTGCGTTGGGACAGCGATCATGTGGTGACATTCAGCGATGATCTTCAAGCGATCGCGCAGGAAATTGTTCGCGAGGATTTCCTGGATCGTGTTCACATCGGATTGGATTTTTTCGACGCCAGCATCAATCGCATCGCAGCTTGGGTCATTGGCTCCCGCAACTTACTCAAAGGGCTGCTGATGGCAATGCTCGAACCAATTGAGCGCCTTCGGCAAGCTGAGAATGAGGGGAACTTCACCACTCGACTGGCGTTGATGGAAGAATTAAAGTCGATGCCGTTTGCAGCCGTCTGGGATTACCACTGCCTACGATCTGACGTGCCAGTGGGTATTGCGTGGTTAGATCGAGTTCAAAAATACGAAAGCGATGAGCTGGCAAAGCGTTAGGTATTGTTTCAGTTCGAGCCATTAGGCCAGATCCGAACCTGTTTGAGCAACCAGTTTTTCGTAAGTTCGCCCTTGGCTCTTGGCCAAATTGCCGACGTTTTCTAAAGCGATATTGTACAACCGTTGACCATGTTCAGTCGGATAGTCGCCAGTGATACAAGCCCGGCACAGTTGATCTTCGGAAAGTGAAATCGCGTTAGCGATGGAGGAAACGGGTAAGTAGCGCAGTGAATCGCAGCCCAGTACCGAAGCCATTCTCTCTTGGACTTCTTCGGTTAGCGGACCGCCGTTCAAAAATTTCGGCGCGAAAAGTTCATCGATCGTCGACATGTCGATGCCGTAAAAACACGGCGCGATGATCGGTGGACAAGCGACTCGAACATGTATTTCTTTAGCGCCGCCGAGTTTGCGAATGCGATCAAGAAGCACTTTCATCGTTGTTGAACGAACGATCGAATCTTCGACCAGGAACACTCGCTTGCCTTCGAGAACTTCGCGGAGTGGCGTATACTTGCTAGCGGCTTTTGCATCGCGAGCGCGACCACTTTCAATGAACGTCCGTCCGCTGTATCGGTTGCGAATTAAGCCTTCACGACTGGGCACACCCAATTCGTAGGCCATCGCATCCGCGGCAGCTTTGCTTGTGTCAGGTACCGGCACGACGATAGTGTCTTGATCGATGGGTACTCGTCCGTCCGCTCGCTCGATTCTCGCGAGTTCTTCACCCAATCGAGTCCGCGAGAGATACACGCTCCGTTCATCGAGTGTACTGGCAACGTTAGCGAAGTAAATCCACTCGAAGAAGCAATGCGCTGTTCGCTCACTTTTTGCAAACTGCGTTACTTTGACTCCATCTGGACGAACGACAATCAAGTGTCCAGGCAGCAGTGAACGGATACTATCTGGCTCGAATCCTAAATTCAGCAAAGCGACACTCTCGCTGGCTGCGGCGAACAGTGGCCCTTCGAGCGCGTAACACATCGGCTTGATACCTAGCGGATCGCGAGCAAGGAGCATTTCTCCGCGTGCGTTGAGAAACGCGAGGCTGTAAGCGCCGTCAAACTGAGTAGCAACTTTGGCGAACACTTCGGCAATATCGCGACCGGGTGCACCGGAAGAGAGTTCGCGACCGAGTTCATGCATAATGATTTCGGTGTCGGTGTCACGAGCGAGATGGTGCTCGCCTTCTCGCAGTAGTCGAGCTCGCAGGGCGGCATAATTCGCCAATTGACCGTTGAAGCAAAAGCTGAACCACTTATGTTTGTGGATATGCTGGCGTTCAAAAGGCTGAGCGTAGTTGCGATCGTCTTTCCCACAGGTGGCATATCGGACGTGGCCGATGGCGGCGCGACCTGCATACTCGGCCATTAAGGCTTCGCTTTTGCCGCGATGCGACAGCCGAAAAACTTCGGCGACGGTCCCGACGTCCTTCATCGTGTCTAGTAGTGTCGAGCGATCTGGGTTGAAAGTAGTCATACCAGCCGCCAATTGACCGCGGTTCTGTATATCTTGCAGCATTCGCGGAAGCAAACGCGAGATTTCATTGGGGCCGTGCTCGGTGCACAACGGACTCGGCTCAGCGCTGGGCAAGTGATAAATTGCAGCCACGCCACACTCGTGATGCAGTTCGCTCATCGTAAGAACCGGCTCCTGAAAGACAATCCACCTCGGTCTAGTATTCCGTGTATCGCGAGAACATCGCGACCACCGGTCTAAGTGTATCCGCAGAGTACCAGTCAGCAAACGGATTGCGCATCGAGTTACGTCGAATTTGTCGATTGCGGCTAATTAAAAGTGGGCAATAACGGGCGATTTTAACAGGTTGAGTCAATTGCGATATTTTTGTGCTCGCTCGTCTAGCCGAAATGTCCCGTTATTCGGATAATCCCCACCGGTGGAATCTGTTTGTGTTTGTCGCAATTTGGGCTTGCGAGGCAGTTTTCGAAATCTCCACGTGCAAAAGCATTGTGCAAAAGCATTGTGCAAAAGCATTGTGCATGAGCATTGTGCAATAAATCGTAGGCAGAGGCGTTGTCATGGAATTCTCGACACGTAAATCGGTACTTGATTCTGCGCTGACCTGTGTCGTGAAAGTAGGTTCGCGAGTTTTAACAGGACCTGACGGGCGACTCGATCGCGAACAAGTCGGCAATCTTGCATCGCAATTGACGACGTTGACCGAACAAGGCCGCCAGGTCGTGCTTGTGAGTAGCGGTGCAGTTGCTAGCGGCGTCGGTAAACTGGGTTTGCCGGCGAGGCCCACTGATTTGGCGTTGCTACAAGCGGTCGCCGCCGTCGGCCAAGCTCACCTGATTCAGACTTACGAACAGTTCTTCTCCGCGCGGGGGAAGCACGCTGGCCAAGTGCTTTTGATCGCCGATGATCTCGATGACCGTATCCGCTATCTCAACGTACGCAACACACTGCTTTCATTGCTGCGACTTGGGGTGATACCGATTATCAACGAGAACGATACCGTTGCCGTTGATGAATTGATGACTACGTTTGGTGACAACGATCGTTTGGCGGCAATGGTTGCAGGATTGTTGCCCAGGCCAGTATTGGTGATTCTCAGCGACGTGCAGGGGCTCTACGACCGCGATCCCACTGCCGATGGAGCAAAAGTGATTCCGTCTGTCGAGCAGATCGATCAGTCGATTATGAGTTTAGTGATCGATCGTCGCACTGGACTCAGCAAAGGCGGTATGGGGAGCAAGTTGCGAGCAGCGCAGTTTGTCACCAGCAGCGGTTCACCGGTTATCATCGCTGGTGGCCGCATGGAGAACATTCTGCCGAGACTGTTTAGTGGGGAAGAAGTCGGCACACTGTTTTTGCCTCAATCGCGCAGCTTGGCACCCCGCAAACGTTGGATCGGTTTTACAGCTCAAGCGGCAGGTAAGATCCATATCGACGATGGCGCTGTAAAGGCCATCGTTTATGAAGGACGTAGTTTGCTGGCGATAGGAATCAAGGATGTCTCTGGGCAGTTTGAGAAAGGTGATGTCATCGCGATCGTCGACAGCGAAGGCGAAGAAATTGCACGCGGCCTAGTGAACTACACTGCCGCGGAAGTAAGACAGATTCGCGGCTGCCGTTCGCCGCGAATCGCTGAGATACTTGGTCAACGACCTTACGAAGAAGTCGTCCATAGAGACAACATGGCCTTGGTGGGTATGAAAACAGGTAGTCCGGAATCTTGAGATGGTAAAAATAATTCCGTGGTCTTCACGGGAAAGCAAGTCGAGTTTGAGAGGGAGTGAATTTCCGCTGAAACCGAACAAGCACTACGCCCCTAGTATCTAACGTGCCGTCGTGAGCTGCCTGAGCTAGGCAAGATCTCTCGAGGTCAGATTGCGAAGCTTGTTGGAGTCGCACCGATGGCCAGGCAACCGGGTGAAATGGACGGCAAATGGACGGCAAACGGCGAGCACGGGGAGGGCGTGTAGTCGTACGCCGCGCTTTGTACATGGCCGCGTTAGTAGCCACGAGATGTAATCCGGTAATCTCAAAGTTTTATCAGAAGTTGTTACAGCGAGGCAAACCGAAAA
>JANNNN010000887.1:0-3384 GCA_031398555.1 Planctomycetia bacterium
CCGTTTGTCCAACTAAGGGGCAGTTTGCGCTGGTTTTGGTTTGACATTTTCATTCTGTTGTTTCTGGACCCCCAGAAGCTGCGTCCGCAAGTCCCTGAACCGCCAGCGTTATGCATACCGCGGAGGTTTCCGCAGGTAGCGGGCAAAAAATGGTTGGGCGAAAAGTTGTGCGGACGACACCAACATTGGGGCTATTTCAAATCAAAGTTGATAACTTGTGACGAGGCGGCCTCGACGACCTCCTTCAATTCGCTACCCGTATTGTATTTTTCAGGGATAGCGTCGGGGTCTTTCTTTGTCTTGTATGCCTCCTCAGCAGATCTAGTCGAAGCTTTCATATAGGCCTGTTCATATTCCTTCGATCCTGGTTGCAATCCAGCCATGGGATCAGTGTCATTGACTAGCTTAGCCTTGGATTTGATCTTAACTGAGTATGCACCGGCGGAGACGCCAGCTCCCAAATTGGAGCCCAGCTTGTAATCGCCGTTACTATCAGTGGTTGCGGCACCGACAGTTCCTCCACCGTCGGGTTCGAAGATGAGCGTAGCATCCGCAACCGCCTTACCCTTGTATTTCACGTTTCCGCTGACCCTCGTTAGCTGAGGTCCTCCACCACATGAGGTCAAGAATAGAAAAGAAACACAAACACATGCGCGCAAAAACATTCTTAATTACTCCGGCAATCTTGGACCATGTGAGTGAAAGCGCGTGCAGCTTCATTAGCTGCACGCACTTGAAATTTAGGAGATTTGAGCCTTACAGTATCTACTGCGGAATTGTGGCTGCAGCTTCGCCCCCCGCACGGCTACCGAGAGCACCCCAAATGACCGAACCGCGGTGGCGGATTCTTGCATTGACTGCCACATGCCCAAGCTGGATTTAGTATCGTCAGCTCATGTTTCCCAAACAGATCACCGCATCGTGCGCAACCAGTCCATGCATCCTGAAGGTGGCTCGAGATTAAATGGCCAAAGCGAATTCGTTTTCGAGGCAACAGACCAATTGCCGGATTTAGAAAAGAGACGTGCAATCGCAATCAACAACGTAAAGAAGGGGCTCGCTTCGAATGAACTCGTGGAAGAACTGAAGCTTCTTAGATTGCAGTTTCCCGAGGACGGATTCTTGGCTTTAGCATTGGGAGGTGTTTCGGTTTCACGCAACGATTACCAGACGGCTCTGGAATCATTTCAGCACGCAGCGACATGTCCTCAGACTGAGGAACTCGCACTTGAGTCGCTTACGCAGCTCACTTATTTTGCTCAGGATTGGCCCCGAGCATTCAAGGCATTTGAAATGTCCTTGCGGCTGAATCCGTATCGTTCGCAAACTTTTGCAATTCAGGCGGACGCGTTGCTTAGGACGGGACAAGCTCAGCAGGCCATCGATGCGGCCAAGGAAGCATTAAGGCATAATCCATCGCTGATCGAAGTTCATCAGTGGCTGAGAGACACTTATAAAACGCTCGGTAGAATTCAAGAGTCGGATGCCGAGAGAACAACCGTTGAGCAAATGATGGGGGCTCGACCTCCGGCGGCAATCGGTCGCTAAGTGTGATTTACAACTGACCTGTTTTTTCAATGTGACCCTCTCAAACCCAAGTGGACAAAACTTTAGGATTTCGAAGGCGTCGAATATCACACATCTTTAGTAGGCTGTCAAACTCGCCACGACGCTATGGTTAGGTAAAACCGACGGCTTTAGAGGGATTTGGAGAAGCATCAAATGGGATGCTGGCTTAAAACGAAATGAGCCTGATCGTGTCAGGCTCATTGAGTTCGCTTATTTTCCGACGTTACAAGACGCTCTAATTAGGTCGGCGCGGTTGGAAGTCAGATACCGCTCCCACCTTGGCCGGTGCGCTTTTCACTTGTTCAATCGGGAAGTCGCTACCGTTGATCTTGGTTCCCAATGACTGAATGCGATCCGAATTTTTGGGCTTTAAGTAACCCATCAAATTGTCGAGCGACATTTGGGTTGCACCCAACGATTTAGCTTCCTTGATAAAGGCGGCGTACTTTTGAACCTTGGCCTTCTGTTCGGGTGTGAGGTTTTCTCCCTCGCCTCCTGTATCGGTTCCCATCACAATGAAGGCGGTGCCGGTAGTGATTTTGCCTTCTTGGGCTAACTTAGAATCCATTACCGCGTCCACTCTGCCGTTTGATGCCTTAATTAGATTCTTAATCATGTCGGTATCGTCTTGGAAATTGTTATCAAAGTCCATTGATCCAACCAACGCGAAACCAACCGTGCGACCCGAGCGCCAAGCCGGAGAATAGACTTTGTCACCGGTTAAGATCGGATTTCGGTAATTCAAATCGGTCGCTTTAGCTTGCGATGAATGGGGACCGGTCACACTGGTGATAATCAACCGTGCTTTGGGAGTTGCTTTGGTAACCTTGGTTGTATCTGCCGAAATCACTGAGAACGGAACGCCTTCCTGGAGGCCATCCGCACTGCCGATGTTCAGCCAAACCAATTGACCACCGTCCATCAAGCGAGTGATCTCGCCTTGTGGTGCAGCGAAGTCGTCCTCGCGGAATTTCTGAATTTGTTCAAGCTGATCAGCAATAACAGCAACCTGCTTTTTGCTATTCGCGTCGAGCGTTGCGATGGTGGCCGCCTGTGCGATTAGCTTCTTATCAAAGGCAGCTTTGTTATCGGCGAACTGCTTTGTAATGGTTTCTTTCTCACTATTCAATGACTCAACTTGCTTGGCATGCTTGACTCGCTCGGCTTCCAAGTCTTGACTAGCTTGAGCAGCCTTCTTTTGAGCATCTTCACGAGCCGCGGTTTCGCGAGCGAGAGTATCGCTTTGCTCTTTTTGAATTTCCGTTTCAAGCTTCCGAGCGCGATCGATTTCTTGATTGCGTATTCGAAGGGTATCCATCAGGTATTTTGGCAACTTCAGCAGGTCACCCTTTTCGTTCTTCGAAAACACCTTCATCTGCTCGGCGAAATCCTTCTCGACAACACCAAGATCAGGATCGTTCGCCATTTCGGAGGCCATTGCCTCAATTTCTTCCTTAGTGTGTTCGCCATAACCCAGCATAGATTTCAATCGACGAACTCGAGCTTCGCTTTTCTGGTACTTAGTTCCAGCCTCAGCCAACTGAGTCGCCATATCCGCGCTTCGCTTAGCGGTATCGGCATACGTGCGATAAAGGAAGAACATCCCGAGCATCAGACCAACGGAAATGAAGGCCATCGTGATGACATACGCTTGCCATGCAACGAGATTCTTGTCACGAACTGCCATTAGAACCACTCGAGAAAAGAGGTGAAGGAGAGTTTGAGAAGGCCTTAGGGTCATTCTCCAGTGTATTTAGACACCGGCAAGTCGTCAAACTTTTGGAACTGACGTATCGCGCTCGGACGCCGCCGCTG
>JANNNN010000889.1:0-6561 GCA_031398555.1 Planctomycetia bacterium
CTCGGGCAATCCGAACGTCCCGTCCTGCTTTGACTTTTTCACATCACCGCTGTTATGCGGATTCAACGCCAACGTTGCGTCGAGATCGACCCAATGTCGCGGTGTGTAGGAAACAATTCTTACCTCGGAGACTGGATTTCCATTTTGATCGAGGACTTTTCCGGATACAGCCGGAACGACAATCGGTATTGGCAGCGTCTCATGGTCTTGCAGGTAGGTGCGTAAGAAGGCCGCCTCGTACAGCTTGGAGATTTCCCATGGCTCGACTTTTACATTGGCACCACCCGTGGTGATTAACGCGCCAACATCGCTACCGCTCATCGTCGAATTGACGCTTAGCGGTTCGGCGACTGCCCCCTGGCGGAATGCAAATCGAATGCGATTCAAGATCGCAAGCTCTTTCGCACCACCCGAGTCGACAGTTAAGATCAGCGCCTGATCGGCACGCAGCGTGACTGGTTTCTCAAATCGAAGGACCAATTCGTGCGCAGTTACATCTGCTGGAAGTTTCGGCACCTTCCAGCCGGTATCGCTTAAGTAGTCGATGCAGTTGGCTGCTGTTTCGTCAGACGGATTTTGAAGGTAGGTGCAGCTGGAAAAGTCGAGACTTATGAATTTCCCTGTTTGGTCCTCGATGCTCGGCTTCACGTCGAACAGCATCAAATCTTCGCCGCCTCGTCCGAACTGCGGTCCAGTCGGAGAATCAACAGGCAAAACCTCGAGACGGACCTCCTGGACATTCGTGGGCTTATCGAATTTGAATTGCAGGCTCACTTCCTGCCACTGCACGTCACCTTCCAGTCGTACGCTATGGTCGTCAAGGATTATCGCACTGAGCTCCTTTGAAGCAGTCACCTTCAGTGGACGAGCTGGAATCCAACTCGACTGGTCGTTCCTGTCAGGTTGCGGACTTTTCTTGGAATCCGCAGGCTCGCGCCGTTCGTCGCCGAAAATGGTGCGAGTCGTGTTGGCGGTGATGTCGCCTAGTCCAACGATACCGGGGCCAGAGGTGACGCCAGTGGAATCGCTGTAGCTGGCAGTGACCTTCCTGTCCGCAACCAGCATCAATTCCGGTTTCAGAAGCTGAGCTGGAATCTTGACCGTTAGCCATTGTTTGCCATTGCGTTCGACTCGTTCGGTCTCGCTGGTCCAATAGGTCGCGGGTTTTCCATTCTCATCAGGCATGTAGCCACGGACGCGAAAGGCTCCATAGAAAGCGATCGGCTTCGTTTTGTCCACGCGACGATCGACCCAATCGAAAGTCACTTCCGTGTGAGGCACTGCCCGGACGGTTATTTCTTGGGGCAGAAATACCGAGGGGATCGTGAAGGATTGATCCGCGAACACCGCTTGCACATCGCGAGAGATGACTTGTTCGGGAATGGGTTTGGTGACGACGCGCAAGCGAGCATCTGGATGCACCGTTAGATTTCCCGCTGCCATTGCGGGAAACTCAAACTTGCCATTCTCACCGCTGGTTGCACTACGACCGGAATGCGGTCCATGCGGACCGGTACTCGTGAGGTGCACATTCGAAAGCCCCTTTCCTTCTGCATCGACCACGCGCTCACGCAAAATGACACCGGTTTCCAATTGAAAGTCTCCGGTATGCAGAACCATGTTGTCCGTTTCTGGAATGTCATGAACGATCAGCTCGTTGCTTCGACTGTTGCCTCCGAATTGAATTTCCAGCGGTACACATTTCGCCAGACGTTGAGTGACAGCTTCGACCTCTCCAGCGCCTGTTTGAGGCGAAAAGCCCAATTGAGTTGTTCCAATTCGAAACCAAGAACGGGAGTTCTCCGATGGCACGGCAACTCGAAATTTTCCTTTATCATCTGTGACGATCGTTCGACTCCAATTCGGCCAGTCGCCGTGATCGAATGAGTACCAATTCAAATCCATACCGAGCTTCTCTTTCCACGACTGGTTATTGATGTACACACCAGCCGTCAGCTTCACACCGGCAGCCGGTGTTTTATCGGGCCACAGCAAACGACCGTCGACTTCCGTGCCTCGCCAAAGCTTTAATACTGTCGGCTCCTTATTCCTCTTCTCAATGTTCTGTTGCGGCTGTTGTTCGGATTCTGGAACTCGAACAACAAAAACTGGTCCAAAGCCGTTTGAGAACCAGCCGCGCGGAACTTCAGCTATTGCCGCTGATTCACCGTCAACAATGACAACTTCCACGACGCCGTGTTCATCGGTCGTGCACGCTTGGTACCTTGGAGACTCATTCAATTTTGCGATGATCGCCTGACACTTCAGCCCCTGCAGCGGAATGCCTGTTTCGCCATCAATCAGTTTAAAACTCTGTTTGCTTGAACGCGACTTTTGATCGCCAGACTGCTGTGAAGCAACGGTAATAAGTCCGTTCAGCTTTCCGGGGCTTATGACCACTTCCTTTTGAACAATGTTTTGCTGCCGAATTTCTTCGTTGGCCACATGGCCGGAAACCAATGTGCCGGGATTGGTGATGATAAACGACTCAAGCAAACTCCCGTCAGCTAGTCTTTCAATCTGTCCATGTATCGACAGTCCTTCAATTTGTCCTTTCGGCAATTCGCGTTCGCCTTTGGGGACGTAGTTCACCAGCTGCATTTCATTGCCAGACTTGCCCACCTCAAGCGAAAGTGTCTTGCGCCGCTGGGCACCGCGTGTGAAATCGATGTCTAGGTAGCCGACAATTTCCATATTCGGTTGGTAGTGTTGGTACGCTGACCAATGAACGAGCTCCCCTCGGAAATTGCGCGGCGTCACCTTGATCGAATGAATTGTTGAAGTAGTCAGCATGTCAAACTCTGACTTGACGAATTCTCTTGTCTTATCGCTTGCGCCGTTCCAATCGAACAAGGCTAGAAACGTATCCGTGTCGTTCGCCTTAATCGACCTTTCCGCTGAAGTGACCAATCGATCAACGGCATCTTTTGGGAACTCCACCAGCAGAAGAATGTTCGGTGGCTCAGCGAAATAGGAGACGAACCGATTGATCAGCGTAAGAGATCCCGCGTTCTGCTGCCTTTCCATCTGTGTGTACGGTCGTGATTTCAATTTCGTAGTTCGCACCGGCACGGAATGCACCGACGCGTTCTTCGATTCAATAACCAGGCGAACCCACCAGACTTCGTGCATCTGTTGTTCATCGTCAAGCCGAGTGAAGCGACGGAAATAGACATTCGATGGGATCAAGCCGTTTTCCAGAATTGCGTTCAACTGATTGCGAAGGTCTTCCGTCAGCTTCGGTTCTGTGATGAACTGCTTGATGGCTTCTCGAGTTTCTTGTTCTGTAATCGGTAGCTGGAAAACACCGGTAGGGTTTTCTAATGCCCGGCGATTGAACGCATGGATGGCATCGGACAAAGGTCGCGTTTTCAAGTCCTCGACTTCAACGATGCAGTACGGATACTTGACCTGGACTTCGTCGGTCTGGGCGTCCGTTCCTGATGAAATTTCCGGCTGTTGAGTCGCAGCGATCTCACCCGTTGTCTCATTCTTGTTGTCGACGTTGCTATCGGTTAAATGGCCCCTATCGACCACCTTGAATGGAACGTTGCCTGTATCAAGTTCCAATCGAAGGGCCGGAATCTCGGGGCGAAGAAGTGTGACATCGAAGATCGCAGAGTATTGGCCGCCTAGAGTGACGAGTCGCCCTTTGATTGTGTAGTCAGACCAACTTTGTTCGTCGATTTTTGCGTTGGCAACCTCAAACTTTGCTCGCGGACGCGATGGTTTTCCATCCTGCTTATCTTGTTCGCCAGTGAGTGCAGTGATTTCTCCAGGAGCCAGCTTTAGTTGAATGTCTTTGTGAAGAAATGGGCTGCTAAACGGAATTGGTCGTTGGAGCATGATTGTATGTCCGGTTTGATCCTCCACATTGAACAACCAACCATCTTGAGGATGCGGCAGGACAACGGAACATTCGATCGGTTCGTCGGTCACGTTGGCGACAAACAGATCCGCTTCGATTGTCGTGCCGGTTGTGATCGCTGTCGGATCGCCCGCGAATCGAGCTCCGACCTGCAATCCAGCGATTGGCGTTCCCCAGTGGATGTCGCTCTTTGGCAACTCAACAAGATTTGCCGCTGAGGCGCCATTGATCATGAACGGGATGCTGCCGAAGTGAGAGATATGATGCGTCGTCTGGGGTTCGACATTATCGGGATAACGGAAGGCTGATCCTAGCGCCGCGTGATAACGTCCTGGCTCCAAACCCGTAGTATCGATCGAAACAAGGTGCTCTGTATCGATAAAAACTTCACCTGGTTCAATGTTCAGCGTAACAGGCTCGCGATGCCAATCGAGTCCAAAACCGCCGATTCGATTACCATTACTAAGCGACGTGAACTGCATGCCCTTGTTCAGGTAGCACTTCAGCGTCTTTTTTTCCTTAGATACGTTTGCCAGTCGATACTCAACGACCAGCGGTTTGCCCGGTTTCAGTCCGCCTTCGGGCAGAATCAATCGTACTCCGGAAAGCAGACCGTTTTCGTCACCCCACCTCGACCACTGGATACCATCGCCGAGTCGATCTTTGGCATCGCGCGACGAATTCACTTTGCGATTGATTAGTTCGTCTGGCAACTTCCAGGCGGCCAGCAGTGCGCCATGAGCGGCTCCGCTGAACTCGCCAACGATCATGCGGCCATCGTCGCTGAAGGCCACATTGCGCACCCATTCGCCCGTCGCGATCTGAAACACAGGCTTTCCACGCGTTTTCAGATCCCACACATGAATTCGATGCGGAATCGTGAGTTTTGTTTGGTCGACAGAGACTTCGTTGTGAGCGACTAAATAACGACCGTCCGGCGTGACGTCCATCGAGGTAACCATCAGCGGTGAACCGACTTCGTCCTTCAGCGACGCGATAGTCTCCAGCGTCCGCATGTCGCGGATCTGAATGTCGACCTGCGAATCAGGCCCTTCAACTAGGTATTGACCATCGGATGTGAAGACAAGACTATCAATCTTTCGTCCCGCATGTATCGTCTTTACCGGAGCCTGATCGCGCCACCGCCAGAAGTGCAAATCGTTCTGGTCGGACACGACTAACCACTCATGATCTGGACTCAGCGCGACGGCATCGACACGTTTAGTTTTGACTGGCATCGTCGTCTCGACTTGCCCGGTCTCGGTTCGGTAGACATGAACTTCATTGCCCATGCCAAGCAAAAGAAAATCGCCACCATTCTCGACATCCACATCGCAAGTAAACCAGTCAAAATGCGCGGCGATTGTGATTGTGACGCCCAATTGTGACCCGTCTTTCGCTCGCAGCACCCTCAGATCATACGAGGGCATAGACCAGGTTTTCCCTGGCGCGCGATTTAAAGCTTCAACGATGTACTTATGATCCGATGACCTGCGACGAAAGACGGGGTCAAGCGTCACTTCAAATTCGTAGCTTCGTGGTAAACGAACGAACGGGTTCTGGATCTCTTTCCCCGTTGTCAGATCGAAATCCTTTCCGATGGTCAGTACACGATTCGATACGACAGCCACTGGTGAGACGCGTGTCATCTCAGAAGCAACCTCGTTCGCAGCAACTTTCGTTTGCCACAAGGGTTCAGGCGTGAAAATGCTGGACATCGATTCATCCTTTAAATTCGCATCCGGCGATTCTACATTTTGCCCCCATGCGACCAATGAAACCATTAGTAATGTCAGCACTGTCAGTCCAATTGCGACACTGCGCCGAGACACTCCAACGCGAGTCGTCTCCTCAGTACCTATCAAACGTCGAATTCGATAGCCAAGGTCCGTGGAATAGCTGCCGGTTGCGGACAGGGTTGCCAGAGCCGCGGAGCGTCGTTGGTCGTTGCCAATACACAGCTCCGCCATTTGCAATAGCGCTCCCGCGTAGGGCAATCTTCCCATGCAATCTGCGGCGACATCATCACAGCAATTCTCGCGTTCGATACTTACACGACGGCTGATCCACCAGGTAACTGGGTGAAAGAAGAGCAACGCTTCGACCACACGCTGCAGCAAGTTGAAGATCAAATCGTAACGCTGAATGTGAGCCAGCTCGTGACTGAGGATCGCGGCAATTTGATTCGGATCGAGACCGCACAACAACGCAGGTGGCAAAAGTATCATCGGCTTGACGATGCCAACCACAACCGGCACGGATACTCGCTGACAAAGAGCTACGATTGGGATTCGCTTCAAACCTACGCGGGCACATTGTTCCGCGATGGTTTTCAGCAACCTGACATCCGTAATCGGCTGAATATTTCGACGCAGCAGAGAACTTCCAATGATTGACAATGCGAAGCGAGCCATCATAAAACCGACAACGACTATGTAAGCGAGCAAAAGGTATGGCGCGAATGCTTGAATGCGCTGCACTGGTGACGTCTGGGTCTCCACAACAAGACTCGGCAGTTCGACCGATTCAGTAGCTGACACCTCCTCATGAGTAGGCGTTGCTGACGGATGCAGAACAAAAATGTCAGAGTTAGCCATTGTTGGGATGGCTTCAAATGCAGACGCCATAGGCGACGTTGGAGACTCAACTGGATCACTTGCAACTAACATGATCGGCCCACGCGATTGATGAAC
>JANNNN010000900.1:0-2530 GCA_031398555.1 Planctomycetia bacterium
CCACTGCGGGAAGCTATCGTGCATCATTCGATTCAAGGTAAGTTTGCGATTCGGCAGGGTAAATGGAAACTTGCAAATTGCTCTGGTTCCGGTGGGTGGGCCGAACCGAAAGATGCCGCCGCAACGCTTCAGAACTTGCCTGCTAGTCAACTCTATGATTTGTCCCTAGATATGGCTGAGCAGCGGAATAGGATCGCCGAGCAACCCGCAGTGGCTGAACAGCTATCAAAATTGCTTCAAGAATATGTAACCAATGGCCGCAGCACACCGGGCCTTAAGCAAGCGAACGATGTTGCGGTTGACGTAGTGAAATCGAGCAAGAAGTTGGGACCAATGAAGGCCCAGAAATAACTTTCCAGGGTAAGCTATAATATCCCACGTAACGCTGGTAGCTGGTTTCGTGAGAAAGCGGATGCTGCTGCCGCGTGCTGCTGCTTGGTTCATCCGGTCTCTTACGAGACCAGCTACCGAACTAATGTTCGCTTAAATTGGGATGGCGACTTGTAAAGCACCCCTTTGATCGGCAATGATAGGCCCTCAAACCGCGTCGACTTCCTATATCTTATTTTTTTAGGTGCAGCATGAGCCAAGATCGAGCGTCGATCGTCGAAGACACTTACGCGGAAGCCTTTCGAAGCATTTATGCAGAGTTCCTGATCACCGCTCGCGATCGTACTTGGCTGGACCATTGCACCAATGCCGCGACGGGTCATGCGAGCAGTACGATCCTGTGCGATTCGGAAGCCGGTGTTTCGCGGATTTTGGATGGGGTCAGTGCGGGCCAAGAAACGCCGGACGGGCGAATTGGAGCCGTGGTACAAGTCCACGTACCAAGGTTTCGGAAAGATCGCGAACCGCATTTAGAGAAGGTCCTGTTGGCTCGGATCAGCCAAAATGTGCTGACCTGCCCAACGGCTCGATGCTTCAATCGGCTCGACACAGAAACATATTTTAAACTGGGACGAAAAGTTTCGCTGTTCGGGGACGGACATCAATTCCGCGATGAGCGCTTCGGTACCAAGGGATGGGTTGTTCCGACGATGGGTGGCGACTTTTATATGACAAGGCGAATCGGATTCACAGATGGAATCATGGGGGGAAACCTTTGGTTCCTTTCAACCAGCGAGAATGCGTCGATCGACGCGGCGGAGCGTTCGGTGAAAGCCGTGAACGAAGTCGATGATTGTGTGTTAACGTTCCCAGGTGGAGTGGCAGCAAGTGCGTCCAAAGCGGGCAGCCGCTATAGTTTCCTTATCGCCAGTACGTTTGCCGAGTTCTGCCCGACGCTCAAGGAAAAACTGGGAGCTCAGTCACGCGTGCCTGACGGTGTGAAGTCGATTATGGAAATCGTCATTAACGGAAGTAGTCTGGCGGCCGTTGCCAAAGCGACTTATGCGGCCATCGATGCCGCCATGGAAGCGCCCGGCTTAGTTAAAATCACGGCAGGTAACTATGGTGGGCGACTTGGTAAGAGTTTCATTTACCTGAATCCTGAACGTCAAGGAACATAGCGAATGGCGATCGAGACAACATGCGGCGGGTGTGGCAAACAGTTGTCGGTCGGCGATGAACATGCCGGCCGCCGAGCTCGCTGCCCCGCATGCGGCCAGATCTATACGATCCCATCGCCTGACGGTGCACCTCCTGAATTGCCGGCCATTCCCACCGGACCACAGCCGCTCCCCACTGGATCACAGGCACCACAAAGCGATTCATTCGCAGCAACAACGGCGGGACCAGCTTCTAGCTCGGAAATTCCCAGTTTGCCAACTCCGGCCCCTGCAGCTGCCGAGAACTTGAATCAGTTCTGGATGCGTTCGACCGAGGGGGCTGAATATGGTCCAGTCGACGGTGCAACGCTTAATCGCTGGTTCAATGAAGGCCGCGTTGGCCCCGGTTATTTGATGCGGCAATTAGAGACTGGGATGTGGCAACCTGCTGATGTGTTCAATCCGAATGCGCAGCGAGCTGGAATTCCGAACAGCCCCAACAGTCCGAGTTCTGCCAATCCTTTCGCTGCCGCGCCTGTTAGCTCCGTTGCACCGACTTACCGTCAAATGTATCCCAAGCCAGACCAGAGTGGGTTGGTGCTGGCATTTGGAATTCTGGCGTGGTTTATCTGCCCGATTTTCGGTATCGTTGCCTGGATCATGGGACAAGCTGGCTTGCGAGACATTCGACTCGGACTAGTCGACCCTTCTAACAAAGGCCTTATGTTAGCTGGCTATTACCTCGGGATGGTAAACGTAATCATTTGCCTGCTGTGTGGCGGAGGCTACTTCGTGTTTATTGCGCTGATGGTTTTAACTAGCGCGATGCACTAGACATGCAACGAATCCGTTTTGCTCGGGCTCATTGAGGATCGCATTGCGGCTGTTATTAAGACTAAACACAGCATGGAATCCACCCGCGGCAACCCTGGGCTATGTGACGCAACCCCTTCGGAGCAGTTAGTATGGTAAGGCGATATCGAAGAAAGCGTGCCCGATTGCTGTTAAGTCAGCAGTCTCCGCTGGAGACTGCTGACTTA
>JANNNN010000969.1:0-1638 GCA_031398555.1 Planctomycetia bacterium
GTAGAAGACCTGATCATTTCTGCCGGTGACGGGATTGCGTTCGCATACATCGCCGACTTCGGGACGAACGTCCATGATGATCCGCGGCGCAGCCAGACCAGCAACTTTCAGTGCGTATTCGGTGCGTTTATTCGGGGCGCCGCAGCAAGCTGCGATAGCATCCGGTCGAGTGGTTTTTTGCAAATAATCGGCGTAGGAGATCGCGGCACAAATTGCATCGGTGTCAGGATTGCGATGACCAAAAACGAATACGGGCATAAGGAGGCAAACCGTCAAGAAAAGTAGAGCAAAATGAGACTCGAAATCAACGTTTTTCGCAGTGTCATTCTGAACCAAAAGAACGGTTTTGGCTATGCAGCTTTTGCGTGATTTGCGTTTAATTTCTCGAACTGGCGATAGCCGCGTCCACATTCTTGATAACCCTAGGGGAGTGGCTGGAGGTGACGCGATGTTGGTCTACGATTGTGTTGTACATGATGTGCTACCCCAAGAAATTGGATACCTTGTATGTTTTTTAAGGACTGGCATTTATGAAAGAGTTGACGATCAGCGAGACATGTCCGGGTTTCCGTCCAAAATTTTTCTGTCAAATCCGGAAATCTTTCCCCACTAAGCGCGTTCAATGGGAAACGTAAGCACTTGGTCAATGGCCGCTGCATTGGTCGCGACCATGATCAGTCGATCCAAGCCGAGAGCACATCCGCTGCATGCTGGAATGCCGGCATGCATCGCGTCCATCAGTCGGCTGTTCACGGGCAAGCTTGGCCTGCCCAATTCGCGACGCTTTGCCTCAGTTATTTGGTTTCGAGTCATCAACTCGGCCGGATCCAGCAATTCATGGTAGCCGTTGGCAAGTTCCACTCCGCGCACAAACAACTCAAAACGTTCAGCGGTCCGCGCATCCGACTCAGCGATTTTTGCAAGCGCCGATTGACTGGCTGGGTAATGGGTTACGATCGTGGGCCGTTCCAAGCCAAGCTTCGGCTGAACCAACTCTGAAAAAAGCAAATCCAACCACGTATCGCAGTCATCCGTCCAATCGGCGGCGACACCGAGTTCATGCGAAGTCGCCAAGCCGGACAACTCTTGAACCGAAGCGACCAACGGATCAACAGATGTATAAGTCTTAAAGGCATGCTGATAAGTGACGACTTCAGCCGGTGGGCTAGCGAGCACCGTACGAACTAGTTCAACGACAAAAGCGACGCCTGCCGCCATGTCATCACCGACATGGTACCACTCGACCATCGTGAACTCTGGGTTGTGATTCGTCCCGCGCTCGCCGGCCCGAAAAACGGGTCCGATGCTATAGATCGATTTCATACCCGCGGCCAACAATCGCTTCATTGCGAACTCGGGAGATGTCTGCAAAAACAGATCTTCAGTACCAGCGCCTTGACAATCCAGTGAACGCCCCGAAATTCTCACTGGTTCGATATTGAGATCGACGACGGTGTCGTGACTGATGATCGGCGTGTGAACTTCGGCGAATCCGCGACTGTGAAAAAACTGCCGCAGTTGCCAGACGATTTCGCTGCGACGTAATAAAGCCTCAGGGGTGGCAGTGGGTTGCCAAGTTGTTTTCGTCAATTGGTGCTTCCATGGAATTTTATTGGCTCGATCTGGCACTATCGTAAC
>JANNNN010000977.1:0-1709 GCA_031398555.1 Planctomycetia bacterium
ACGGCATCGTCCCACGGTCGGTCTTGCTCCATATCGCTAAGAATTGGGACGTACGTGTCATAGTGATGGATGTCTTCTAGCCCCATTTTCTTGCGGCGCATGTCCATGTAGCGATGGACGGCGGGGAGTTTTGATCGAACGGCACCGATCAAATTTTCGTAGACCGAGGTCGGAACGTTGTCATGGAAAAGCGAGCACTCGAGGGCCGACGGATACTTGCGGGCTCGGGCATAGTAGACATCGGTATGATTGCTGCCAGCGAGCGTGGCCGCAAGGGTGTTTTCGTGGGCTTGGAATTGGTCGTAGTACTGATGGAAAGCCGCACGGCGGACGTCGCGGTTCGGGGCAATCATGAACTGGCTAAAAGAAGAATTGCTGAGCTCGACGGTCTGGCCTTTTTCGTTCTTGATTTCGCCGAATTTCAAGTCCGCGTCGTTGAGTTGACGGAAGACTTTGCCGGCCGTCTGAGCCATTTCGCCTTGAAGTGCGATCAGCGATTCTTCGGTGTCCGTCAAAGTGTGTGCGCGGTAGCGAACAATTCGTTCAATTAGCAATCGGTACTTTGCTAGAATCGGATCGGCGATGATCGCAGCCATCTCCTCGGGGACGATTGCAAGCATTTCGGGCCGCATGTAACTCGCCGCTTGGCTGGCGCGAACGGACATGTTTTGGAAACGACCGCTCAAGGCTTGGTAAGTGTTGTTGGCTTGATCTTCGGTCGTCCGCAGGAAGCCGTAGGCTCCCAGTCGTTCGGCAAGCTGGTCCATTTCGAGATCGAAATCCAGCAGTTCAGCAATTACTTTGGCTCCCTCCGCCAACCGTCCGCGGAAGCCTTCGTAGCGCGGAATCAGGCTTTCAAACTTTTTAAAATCCGCTTCCCAAGCTTCGTTGCTGGCATACAAAGTCGACAGATCCCAGCAATCGGATGCGGGAACTTCGCTTCTAGCTGGGAGGGATTGGGCTGCAGGCATTCGAGAACTCCATAAGTCGCATAGAAGCTTAATCCAGTTTTGCAACAGTTTATGCTACAATGGGCGATTGCGGGATTGGACCGAAATTAAAACTGGGAGGACCTATGATGAGCAAGTATGCAAGAGATTTCCGACGGCTGCTGCGGCTGTCGATCGCATCGTTGTCGATCGCTTCAGTAGGTGGTTTGGCAGCTCAGGCCGAGGCCCAACAAGGTTCGCTCGGATATGCGGACGCGATCGTGTTGCCACAGTACTATCCAGGCATGGGGCGCGTCATGGGGCTCGGGGGCATCGAGTCAGCGAAGCCTGCAACGCACGTGACCGTTTCGCACACTCAGGTCCAGCCCCGCCAAGTGAAAGTTTTTGTATCACCCCAGACTTCAGGCGCTCCCACAACACCGGTGACTGTGACGGCACAACTCTTAAACCCGACACCACCAGTCGTCGCATTGCAGCTGCCTACGCCCGCTCCAGTCGTCAAACCACCAACCACGCCACCGCAGCCACCGCAAATTGAGTCCAACAGTCTTGGTCAAAAAGCAGTCGTCGAGCCTAATCAGAATTCGCAACTGCAACGACGTACTGACGAGCGAGACACGAAAGTTCCCCCGCCGGGAGAAGGACGTGAAGTTCAACCGGAGCGCGATCAACCGCAGCTTCGCTGAGACCAGCGGCGCGTCGTACCGGGAGTACCGTTGTCGCCAGTTAACAGAGATCAACCAAACCGCGACCAAAATC
>JANNNN010000995.1:0-1281 GCA_031398555.1 Planctomycetia bacterium
TAACGTAACGACCATTATCGTAAGCGGGACGCTCTCTAACGCCTTCCGGCTGATAAGACTGAACCACTGCACTAACAACTATCCGTTCCAAGTTTCTCAGCGGGACGCTCTCAGTAGCGCACTCCGGCTAATCCTAAGATTTGATCTTGACGCTCCACTAGGGATCGGTTGATCGGTAACTTGCTAGGTAGAGTGGCGCGAGGAAACTAGTTGACAGTGCCAATTACAGCCCGGAGTTGCCCATCGGCTTGTGACAGTAGATTCACGGCCGACGCGTAATCGACTTGGCGATGATGCATCACGACGGCTACTTTGACTTCACTCCGAGCTTTCTTGAGGAGTTCCGCGGCGGTCGGTTGATTCAGACCCGTTAGCCGCATTACAAGTCGCTCGCTTCGCAGCACTAACTTTGAATTGGAGGCTCGCAGATCGACCATCAAGTTGCCGTAGGTCTTGCCAAGTCGCACCATGGTCGCGGTAGTCAGCGTGTTCAATACCAGCTTCGTAGCGGTTCCTGATTTCATACGCGTTGAACCGCTGATAACCTCTGGTCCGACAACCGTGGTGATCAAGATATCACACTCTGCCATCATTTCGCTCGACGCATTGCAAGTATGACCGAGCGTGGCGCAGCCCAATGCACGCGCGTAACGCAAACCTCCGATCACGTAGGGAGTGCGTCCGCTGCTGGCAATTCCCATAACACAATCACGACTATTGAGTTCAATGGCGTGAAGATCTTCAGCGGCCTGCGTCAAGCTATCTTCAGCACCTTCGACGGCAGTTCGCAAGGCGGTGTCGCCACCAGCGATCAAACCGACAATGAGGCTTGGCGGCGTTCGATAGGTCGGCGGACATTCGCTTGCATCTAACACACCCAATCTGCCAGATGTACCCGCACCGATATAGATTAAGCGACCACCGATACGAAGTCGTGCAACGATACATTCGATCGCGTCAGCCAAAGATTCAGCCGCGCCGAGCACTGCAGCGGCCACCAATTGATCTTCGCTGTTAATCAGCTTTACCAACTGCAAAGCATCTAGGGCATCCAGGTTGACAGAATTGGGGTTCGTGGCTTCGGTTGTCAGACTCAAAATGGATTGTGGATCGGTCATTCGCATTGCCGGTAGAAGATAAAATCCGTTGTAATGTATGCGATTTTAGCAGGGCCGGCGTTTTCGCCTAGTTTTGCTTGACAATTTTAAATTGTCGTTTTTTATCCCGCGAAAGTGCCTCGCAATGAAGCATTTCGGACGACCCAACGTAGCGGTTTTCGTG
>JANNNN010001047.1:0-8147 GCA_031398555.1 Planctomycetia bacterium
AGCGAAGTGAGACGCAGCTAGAAGAACTGCAATTGCGAGTGAGCTCGTTTGAAGGCAAGGTGCGGGAGTTGGCATCGGAGTCGGAAGCAGCCAACTTTGCACCTGAAGCACTCGCCGTGCGTTGGCTATCCGCTCTGCAGAGTTCTCGAAAAGATGCTGCGGAGCGAGCCAAATTATCGGCTTCCATTGAGCATCGTACGGCACGTTTGGAGGAGATGACAACACGACTTGCGGACATTGAAAGTCGACTCGCTGGTTTGTCTGCGAGTGTTGTGGATGCCCAGGGTAAATTGGATCGAGCTGCCTTTGATGCCTTGATGGAACGGGCTCAGCAAGCGACTCAATTACGAATCGAACGTAATGAAATATCGACTTCTATTGAGATTCTCGCCGGAAAAGAATCTCTCGAATCGTTTGTGGCGGCTTTGAGTGAAGTCGATGAAAGCCAACTCGCCTTGCAAGTTATCGAGATCAAGCGGGCTTTAACTCAGGCCGAAGCCGCCCGCCAGCAGGCGGATCAAGATGTCGGCGCGCTGGCTAGTCAGTTGGAACAATTGGCGAAGAGCGACGCAGCGCAGCGTAGCGGTCAACGCCTTCACGCCCTCCGCGGACAACTCGCCGAATTGTCGGAGCAGTGGGTGGTGGGTAGACTTGCCCAAGAATTGCTTTCACGATGCATTGAGCGATTCACGCTCGATAATGAACCGGTGCTGTTGCAACTGACACATCAGTTTTTATCGAAACTCACCGGTGGTCGTTATACATCGGTTGACCATGCTGCCGGAACCGACGGCAGCTTCTGCGTTCGCAACGCTCGGGGTGAAGCCATCGAACCGAGCAAGCTGAGCACTGGTACGCGCGAGCAACTTTACCTTGCGATTCGGATGGCATTCATCACGCATTACACAGAACAGCATGAACCGCTGCCGGTATTGATGGATGATTGCTTTGTGAACTTTGATGACGCACGAACACGCTTGGCTTTGCAGACGCTGCTGGGTTGGAAAGATTCGGTACAGACTATCTTGCTGAGTTGCCACGGCCGTGTCGTTCAGCAATTGGCTGACCTCGCGCCTGATACGCCGGTTATTTGTCTTGACCGCCATACCACGCAAACCGCTCGCGAAGTCGTTGGCGAACTCGCGCTGATTCATTAGCAATCAGTACACCAGCGCAGAAGCGTCACCTTTTGCTCCCAGGCTGACATTTGCTTGGGAGTGTCGCCTTTCGCTCCGCGAAAGTAGCTCTCCACCTAGCTTGCCTAGGAGGAAGCGAGACTCAATGAATGATTTGTGTGCACTCGTGTGCTCCAGTACATTGCTATCGCCATTTGCCTGATGTCGTGCGCGTAGGCGTTTCGGGCTATAATTTGGCTTTGTAGCACATGGCAGAGTTTGAATGCTAGTGCTTTGTCCAAATCAAATTTCTGGGTTGGCGACATCAGCCGGAACGCGCTAGCGTCCGGTTATTGCCGTGTGAACCGGGTGCTAGCGCACTGCGGCTAATCCTAGTTTTGTCTGGACGCTCCACTATGGAACGAAAGCGATCTCGGAACAAATCATGCGAAAAGTTAAAAACGGTGGCGGTTGGCGAGCGATCCGTTATACGTTCAGTAAGGCCAAAGAAGCTGGCGGCATATGGAAACTCTACAAAGCACTGCGCACTAAGAACTCGTGTAAAACATGCGCTCTCGGAATGGGCGGACAAGCTGGTGGGATGGTTAACGAGCGTGGATCGTTCCCGGAAGTCTGCAAGAAATCTGTTCAAGCCATGGTCTCTGATATGCAGCCCGCGATTACAGCGGATTTTTGGGGACGGCATAGTGTCGCTGAATTGCAGCAGTGGACTCCGCGACAACTAGAGGTTTCCGGGCGACTGATTCAACCGGTGCTTTACGAGCGAGGCGCGACACACTTTCGCACTGTCACTTGGGCGGACGCCTTCGATCGTATCGAACGCCGCATGAAAGGGATGACTCCCGACGAAACGTTTTGGTACTTCAGTGGTCGAAGCAGTAACGAAGCGGGCTTTCTGCTGCAACTAATGGTCCGGCTTTACGGTACCAACAACGTCAACAACTGCAGTTACTACTGTCATCAAGCTAGCGGCGTCGGATTGAACCGCTCACTGGGTACGGGCACTGCGACGGTAACGTTGGATGATCTCGAAAAAAGTGATCTGGCTATGATCATCGGTGGCAACCCCGCCAGCAACCATCCACGTTTGATGACTTCGCTAGACCATCTTCGACGCCGCGGCGGCAAGGTTATTGTTATCAATCCTGTCCGCGAACTTGGGCTAGTGAAATTTCGTATCCCCAGCAGTTGGCGAAGCATGCTGTTCGACGCCAAGATCGCTACGCATATTGTCCAGCCGCATATCGGCGGCGATTTGGCTCTGTTGAGCGGAATGTCCAAAGCGGTGGTTGAGATGGGTGCGGAAGACAAACTGTATTTGGAAAAGCACTGCCGGGATAGCGATGCGTACCTGAATTGGCTGAAGGATTTGAAGTGGAGCGAACTGACGGCCAAGAGCGGTGTGAGCGAGAAAGAGATTCGTGAAATTGCAACCGTCTATGCGAATTCCAAAGCAGCCATTTTCGCTTGGACGATGGGAATTACGCATCACGTCCATGGTGTCGAAAATGTTGAAGCCATCGTCAATCTAGCTTTGCTCCGCGGGATGGTTGGCCGCGAAGGCGCGGGAATGATGCCGATCCGCGGGCACTCCAACGTGCAAGGTATCGGCTCAGTGGGTGTAACGCCAAAATTGAAAGACGAAATTCTCAATCGACTGCAGCAGAATTTCGGAGTTACGTTGCCGACGACTCCGGGATTGGATACGATGGCCTGCATGGAAGAGGCGCAAGAGGGGCGTTTGAAAGCCGGTTTTTGTCTCGGCGGAAATCTCTTTGGCTCGAACCCCGATGCAACTTATGCACGCAGCGCGCTTGGCAAACTCGAGATGCTCGTCACTCTCAGCACGACCATGAACACAGGTCATCCACACTCGTTAGCTGACGAAACACTGATCTTGCCAGTTCTGGCGCGCGATGAAGAACCCCAGCCCACGACACAAGAATCGATGTTCAACTTTGTACGCTTGAGCGACGGCGGGGCTGCGAGATTACCCGGCCCACGCAGTGAAATTCAAGTCATTGCGGAAGTCGGTCGTCGCTTGGTAGGTGACTCGGACGTTATCAAGTGGGACGACATGGAGCAAGCCAACACGATTCGAAACTGGATCAGCAAAGTTGTTCCCGGTTACGATGCGATCCGCGATATCGACAAGACGAAGAAGGAATTTCAGATCGATGGTCGCACGTTTCACGAACCAACGTTTCCGACCAGCGACGGCCGTGCGGTTTTGCATCGCTATGAGTTGCCGGAACTTTGTGGAACCGGTCCAAACCAGATTCGGTTGATGACCATTCGCAGCGAAGGTCAATTCAATACTGTGGTTTACGAAGAAGAGGATTTGTATCGCGGCCAAGAACGACGCGATTTAGTGCTCATGCATCCAGACGATCTAGTGCGATTTGGACTGAAGCCGGACCAGCCCTGCGTTGTGCGCAGCGAAGTGGGCGAGATCTCGGGCTATCTTGCTCGCGAGTTTGACGCCATCAAACCTGGCAATGCGATGATGTATTTTCCAGAGGCTAACATCCTGGTGCCGCGAACACTCGACCCACTGTCGAAGACACCTGCGTTTAAAGCAGTTGTTGTTACCGTTTCCCCCGCTTAACGGATGCGAAAAGCCAGCCGACTTCACCGCACAGTGCGCCTTGATGCATTTATCCATGGGACCGCTTTGCCATCCGTGGGAAAACGCGATTTTTACTTCCCACGGATGACATGGTGGTCCCACGGATGGAAGAAGACATTCGGATTTCGATCATAGCTTCACCGAGTATTAATACTTCGAGAGAAAGTAGCATGGCTAGTAAAAACGTTTTGGCGATCGCAGCTCATCCCGATGACATTGAGTTCGTCATGGCGGGCACACTGCTGCAGTTGGCCGCGCGGGGCTGGACTGTGCACTACTTCAATATTGCCAACGGTTGCTGCGGATCGATGACGCTTTCCCAAGAAGAATGTGCGGCTACGAGATTGCTGGAAGCACAGGCTGCGGCGGCGCTAATTCCGGCCAGATTCTACGCTCCAATTTGCAATGACCTTGAGATCCATTACTGCACCGAGTTGCTGCAGAAGGTCGCTTCTGTGGTCCGTCAGGCTCAACCGCAGATTGTTTTGACTCACTCATTGGTTGATTACATGGAAGATCATCAGTATGCGGCCAGGTTAGCTGTGACGGGTGCGTTTGTGCGATCTATGCCTAGCTACACGCCGCAGCCGAGTGCAGCCGCTTATCAAGACGACGTCGCTGTCTACCATGCTCAGCCCCACGGCAATCGCACGCCAATGGGCGAAGTTGTGAGACCCACCCACGCCGTCGATGTAACTAAATTTTTGCAGCGCAAACAGCAGTTGCTGCGGACCCATGCGAGCCAAGGTGTGTGGCTAGACGATACGCAGCGAATGGGATCGTACATCGACACGATGTTGGATTTAAACCGCGAAGTTGGTTCTTTCAGTGGTCGCTTTGAATTAGCCGAAGGTTGGCGGCGGCACATCCATCTCGGCTTGTCCACTGCTGGTTACGACCCGCTGCGCGACGCTCTCGCCGAAGATTTGCTCATAATTTAGGTCTGGATTTTCAGGAACTGTATCGAACCACTTAGCGTCGATCTATCTGTACGCGTTGACTGCACGTGGCGGACACTGCCACGTTGGTCTTTTCCATCCGTAGAGTAACTCACCTGCCTCGGTTCGACAGACGATGCCATGTACAGAATTGCGTAAGCATGGCGAGAGAACCTATATTCGTCATCTACTAATAATATGCACCAACCCTTGTGGGCCAAAAAAAGTCAGCCTCTCCGCGAAAGTAGCGTGGGCTAGCCAGCCTAAGCTGTGCACTTTTTATAAGCCACTGTTTCTTGGACCCCCGTGAGCTTGCTCACGGGTGAAAGGCATAGGCTTGACGTTGCATTGAGCGTGCCCACTTAGTGATAGAAGTTCCGTTGTGTGCAAAGTGGAAAACAGTCGGTATTCGTTTTGGTGGGGTCGCTCTTGCGGAGTGCGATCGTCGCTGTTAACGGTTTCCTGGTCGCACTTGGCAGGATCGACCTCCTAAAACCGACCAATTCGATGCTGCGCACACAATTGCCGCCAGTCAGTGCCGATCCCTATCTTCGTTTCCAGGGTGTGTATCAAAATCGGAGTTAGCTTCGTAATTTGGCACGTAGTTTGAGGAACAGTTGGGCCCGGTTGCCAGCACGTGGCGTTCAACGAGCGTCTCGAGGACGTGAAGCCGGTCGAGGCTCTCTAATTGTTCGAGCTCATGCCAGCGGCGATTGACCTCGGCGGCGATTTGTATAGCAAGCATGTTTTTTCTCCATTTCAGAATTCGGGGCATTATCTCATTGTCTGCCTCGCACGCTCGCGGAACAAGCATGTTTTAGAAACGGCGCATCCTGGCTGTGAGCAGAGTGCCTTCTCAAGGGCAGAATAACCGGTAATATCTACAAAAAGCGACCGCTTTTTGATTGAGAATGACTGCTCTCCGCCACTTGGCTTTTCGGCGTGGCAACGATTCGTCGACTAGCAGTTATCATTAAACCTGCCTGAGTTACGACTAAGCCCCATTTCCAAATACATTGCCATGATTTCGAGCGTATCGCTGGACCTTGATAACAAATGGTCGTACATGAAAACGCATGGCGACGCAGGCTGGGAAACATTTCCAAGCTATTTGCCTCAGGTTGTGCCCACGATTCTTGATGTGCTCAGGTCGCTCGATGTGAAAATCACATTCTTCATCGTCGGTCAAGACGCAGTGCTGCCCATAAACCGCGAACCGTTGAGCGCCATTGCTTCTGCCGGGCATGAGATTGCCAACCATTCGTTCCATCATGAACCCTGGTTGCATGAATACTCTCGCGAGCAGTTGATCGAAGAATTCAATCGCAGTGAAGCGGCCATACATGATGTGACAGGTGTCAAGACGGTTGGCTTTCGGGGACCGGGTTTCAGCTATTCGAAGATGGTACTCGAAGTGCTCAGCGAACGGGGCTATCGCTACGATGCATCGACCTTTCCGACTTTCCTGGGACCGATCGCGAGAGCCTACTACATGTTACACAGTCGCCTAAAGAAAGCTGACCGAACTCAACGCAAGGCGCTTTTTGGCTCGGCCAAAGCGGGCTTCATGTCCCTTCGGCCCTATCGTTGGACTTCGCTTGATTCGCGGATGATTGAGATTCCCGTTACCACGATGCCTTGGGTCAAAGTACCGATTCATTTCAGCTATATCATGTACCTGGCAACGTTTTCAAAATGGATTGCCAAGGCTTATTTTCAGTCCGCCATTACATTCTGTTGGATCAACCGCATCGAGCCCTCATTGCTTTTGCATCCCCTCGACTTTCTAGGTTGCGACGCGGAACCGGATTTGGCCTTCTTTCCTGGCATGTCGTTAAAGACCGCCACGAAAGTTGAACTCGCTCGCGATTGTTTGACTAGTCTTTGCAGTATGTTTGAAGTTGGCACGATGCTTGATCATGTCAAGGCATTTGAAGAACGCGAACCTACTTCGCGAGTCGCAATTGGAAGGTCCATCTAATGCTTTTGGCTATCTGAAAACGATGATTCAGAAAAGTCAAATCCCGTTTTCACGGTGAAAAATGCAAGAAGACGAAAAGTAACTGCGAATGCGTTAGTCTAGCCCCAGGCAACGCATGTCAGACATCGCAAGCTGGAAGCTTACGCCGCGTCAAGCGATTCAGTTTTCTTGGGTGCCCAAAGAATCGCGATGGCTCCTAGGGCGTAAACACAGGCGCCGATCGCGCCGACTTTGGAATAGGATCCATCGAGTGCTAGGAACAACCATCCAGCGGCGAAGACGCCAATGGCTGTTGCAAATCGTCCAGTGTTAAATGCGATGCCACTACCGGTTGCTCGAACACGAGTGGGAAATAACGCTGGCAAAAACAACGGCAGCCAGCCAAAGAACAAGGTCGATACAAACGCTTGAATGAACACGATGGGGAGGAAGGTTGGGGCGAGGGGCTTGGTGCCGAGGAACATGAGCAGGGTCAACGCTGTTGCAAGGATGCTAATCACTGCATAAGCCCGGCGTTGACCAAGGCTGGCAGCAATCTGAGCTCCGAAGTAGCTGCCGAGCACTGCGCCTACGGCCCACCAACCCTGTACGGTGGCTTTGTATCCTGGATGAGTCAGTTTGCTCACCGAGTCCGCCCACGGGATCATCCACTTGCTCGCAGCCCAAGCGCCAACCAAGGGGATCGAACCCAATAAGATTCCGACGAGCGTCAAACGCAGCAGAGGTGGCGTGAACAGTTCAAGAAGAATCGAGCGTTTAGCGACAATCGAATCTTCACTCTTCTTTGCGGCAGTGCTCTTCAATGCGAGCCACGCAGGCGACTCGGGCAATAGCCACAACACCAATACGCCAAGTACAGCGGGTACGGCGGCGAGGCCAAATATCCACCGCCATGAATCAATGGTAATCGGCCAAGTTCGAGCGACTTGAGATAGCGCTAAGATCCCGACGTTCAATGCGGCGCCAAGCAACCCAGCAATCTTGGGGCGCGACTTGTCTGGCCAACATTCAGAAGCGAGTGCCACTGCGTTCGGCCACACACCGCCAACTCCCAATCCTACAAAAAAACGAAGCAATAACATCTGTTCTTGTGATTCAACCCAGGCCCCGACTCCGGCGAATAGCGAATAGAACAAAATGCTGATGCCCAGCGCCTTCGCACGCCCAAGCCAATCTCCCAAGCGACCTAAGACGATTCCACCGATCGCAGCGCCAAACATCAGTGCCGCTGTAAAACTTGCGAACCAGCTACCGCCGAGTTCTTTTGTATAGGCATCGCCGAGCAAGGATTCACTGACCGCCAACGAAGCGACGGGCATCAGTCCAAGTTCAAAACCATCGAATAGTAAACCAGCGATCGCTGCTGACAACACAACGCGACGCATGGTTGGTGAAAGTGGCGTCATGGTTCACTTTCCCTTGTTCGATTTGTGGCAAAGTAGGCAACGCTGTGATGCATTTTT
>JANNNN010001054.1:0-6164 GCA_031398555.1 Planctomycetia bacterium
GAACGGTTTGACGGTTTACGAAGAAGCACGGGCTGAAAAGACTTGTTTGGTATGAGCATCGCCTTGATATGGAAGCAGCGATACGTCGCGAGAAATTGCTGAAAAAGTGGCATCGGAACGAAAGTAATCCGTGATTCGTTAATCTTCGCTTTGACTTGCATCCTGGTTGGATCGGGAAGTTTAATGATCGTCTGACGTTCGCGAACCGACGCTCCTTCTTCTACAACAAATTCAGAGCCCCCACGACTGCTAAACGAATTGTTGTAAACAACCACACCATCTGCAGGCGAAAGGATGAGGCATTTTGAAATCTGTAGCTGAATTTCCTTTAAAGTATCTTGTTCTTCCGCCAACACGATCTTGTCCGAACCCAGTTTGGCTCGCGCTGCCTCAATGTCGCTCTCATATTGAACTTTCATTTTTTGTTTTGTCAGTTCATCTAGCACTTTCAATTTTGCTTGGGCTGATTCAAGCAAATTCTTCGTGTTGGACACTGCAAAGTTTTCTGCTTCAATCTGTAGCGATTTCAATAAACCTTTGGCAGCCATACGTTCCGCACTCGCCAAATTTAACTCCGCTTTGCGAAGATTCTGCTCGCTCAAAGCGATATCGCTGAGCAGCGTCTTGCGTTCCGAAAGATAAGTCCCTTCTAAATATTCTTGTAGCGAAATTTCAGCCGTTCGCACTAAAGCCTCGCTACTGATCACGGTTGATTCAGCACCCGACACCGCAATCCGCTGTGTTGTAAGTTCATCTTCGAACGCGGACGCGTCTAGCTCGACTAACTTATCGCCTTTCTTGACGTATGCACCTTCTTCGATGACCCACAAAATAGGTGTTCCAGATGTTCCTTTGGCTTTTACTTCGCAAGTGACATCGATATTGCTGCTGCTTTCAACTTCGCCCTGCTCCAAAACGATATGGTCAAAGGGCCCGCGTCCAACGGTCTGTAAAAGAGGTTGGCTTGATACCTTGGGCCCACTTACATTGGTGTAGCGGTAATATCCGTAGGCCCCACCGCCCGCCAAGGCCACAGCAAGTATCGCGATCAACAGCGCCTTGCCAGAACGCAACTGAGACGAATGTATTTGAACCGACCGTAAATGAAAACAGCAGGTCGTTGATGGAAAATGAGCGGGCTTAGTGCCAATTGGCTGAACTTGGCGACGTGCCATCAGAAAGCTCCTAAGAATTCAATAAATCCGAATAGGTGGGTAAGTTTACTTCTCGCGGCGGGAACCGATTGAGCGGAACGTTATTCTAGTCAATCAAAAAGTGGGTGTAAGCGGAAAGTTCCCGAAATACTTGTTGCCTGTCAATGAAACCCTCAAAATAGCTGAAAGTTTCGTAATCTTTCACTCGATCGGTAAGAAAAGATCAGCAAGTACCAACATAAAAGCAGCCAGTAACGAAGCTAGCGATCGTCGAGTTCGCGAAGATTTAAGCAACATTATTAGACTCACTCAAAAACAGTAGAATTAAAATCAATAAACGTGGCGGACGCTGCCAGCGTCCGTACCCATCGTCCTAAACTTTTCTCGCCGCTATCCCAATCACTTGCTCGCCAATCACTCGCCATTCAAATTTAAGACTATCACTCCGACGCTGGCAGCGTCGGCCACGGGGGATTCAAACAGCACCGGATTCAATCATCTGCTGACACATTTCCCGAACCAATCTTGGATCGGCGTTCGGGTTTTTCTTTTTTGCGGGACCAATCAGCGAGCCCAATCCCTTCAGATTGCCCTCTCGAACCTGACTGACAACTTGTGGATTCTCTGCCAACAGTTCACGGCAGAGGCTCTCGATCTCGCCGCGATCGACCGACGCAATTCCGAGTGCTTTTTTCGCGGAGTCGAGATTCGATTCTGGATGCTGTAACCAGTACTGAAAAACTTCTTTCCCGCGACTGTTGTCGATCGCCCCGTCATCGATCGCCTTTAACAACCCAGCCAGTGTTATGGCGCTCAGCGGAAAACGATCAATAGTCCAGTCCTGTTCCTTTAGAGTTCGCAAAACATCTTGTTGAACCCAGCTGCTAACTCGCTTGGCACTCGCACCAGCCGCTACGGCACCATCGAAATACTCAACCACACCCCGGCCCTGTGAAACGATTACATCTGCGTCGTACGCTTTCAGCCCCAAGTCACTTTCCAGTCGCCGCCGAATGGCTGAAGGTAACTCGGCCCGCGAATGTGCTGCAGCCATTTGTTCAGCCGAAATTTTGATGGGTACCAAATCGGGATCAGGGAAGTAGCGATAGTCGCTCGATTCTTCTTTTTCTCGCTGCGCGACCGTTAGGCCAGCTTCATCGTCCCAGCCACGCGTTTGTTTCGGTGCATCGCCAATCTTCTGCTGCGTTTTCTGCCACTGGTCGTATTGCCGTTGGCTTTCATAAGTGATCGCCCGCTCAACCGCCCGAAAACTGTTCAGGTTCTTGACTTCAACGATAGGCGTTGCGATGGTCTGACCATTTTGAACGATGTGCAAATTGACGTTCGCGTCAGCTCGCAAGCTTCCTTCCTGCATATTGCAATCGGAAACACCCAAGTAAGTCAACAGCAATCGCAATTCCGTCAAATACGCTTTCGCGGCTGCCGCCGATGTTAAGTCGGGGTATGAAACAATTTCTAGCAGCGGAGTGCCCGTTCGATTCAAGTCAATGCGACTGTCCGCTTTGCCAGCCGCCTCGTCGTGCATACTTTTGCCCGCATCTTCTTCGAGATGAGCCCTGATCAAACGCACTCGTAGGGTCTTACCTTCATTCTCGGGGTCAGCGAAATCAAGATACCCTTCTCCGCAAATCGGTTGATCAAATTGGCTGATCTGGTAACCCTTTGGCAAATCGGGATAGAAATAGTTTTTCCGATCCCATTTCGTCGTCGACGCGATTTCGCAACTGAGTGCCTTTCCAGTTCGTATCGCCAGCTCGATGGCCTCAGCGTTCATCACCGGCAAAGAACCCGGCAAGCCCAAACACACCGGGCAAACCTGAGTGTTCGGCGGCGCCCCGAACTCGGTCGGACACCCGCAGAAAAGCTTGGTCTTCGTGCTCAGTTGCACATGAACTTCCAGTCCAATCACGATCTTGTATGGAGCATCCGCCATGAAAGCCTACTTAAAAACTGATGATAGTAAAACTGCCCCACGCAATATCGG
Source organism: Planctomycetia bacterium (assembly GCA_031398555.1). Lineage (GTDB taxonomy): Bacteria > Planctomycetota > Planctomycetia > Pirellulales > Pirellulaceae > Aureliella. The sequence continues at coordinate 3,160 of JANNNN010001054.1, forward strand.
TGCCTGGGATCCACCCGCGGGCAAGCTAAACTATACCCGAATGCGTCGAAAAAAGGCGAAGCGTCCTTTTCCCAGCGCCTGTTTCACAGGACGGAAATTCATCGCCCCTCCAAACGGCAGCGTAATCTAACAACGCCGAACGCTCAGACGCAATTTCATCGTCGCAGCCGAAGACAGCTCGTGGCGTCATGTCAGACAACCATGGCGAGAAAATTTCTGGCAGGGTCAGTAGTGGTGGTCACTAACCGACTCCGGCGGCTTGATCGATACCAAGTCAGAAATGATGGGTTGTTCTGCCGCAGCCGAAAAGAGCGGGTCACTCTTGCCGAGTGTGACCCGAGTGAAGTGTGACACGAGTGAGAAGAATCTAAAGTGGTCGCATCCGGCAAAAGCGCCCCACCAGTACTTGCAGCCAACTAGCCGCGCGAAGTTCGGGTTTCTGGTTTGTTGCTAACTTGCGTCGCACCAATACGCTTAGCTTTCTCAGCGGCTTCTTGCTTCTTGGCTTCTAAGTACCAAGGGTTTCGAGCATAGAATTCGGCATAGAACTGCGCATTGAAATTCGCGTAGTCGTATTTAGGGCATTGGCGAGTCGAGCACGAGTCGCATGACCCAGTCGAACACGAGTTGCATGGACTACATGAGCTAAAATGGTTGCAAGAATTGCAAGGTGCTGCGACCGGAGCAGGTGCAGAGCATGCGTGACCACAAGAACAGGCGGCAACCGGCGCAACATGATTCGCGCAAGTAGAGCAAGAACCGGTTACCTGCCGCACGGGACAATCTGCCGAACTTACAAGCGGCAAACAGAAATTCAACAACATAGCAGCAAAAAATGGAACACGCATGATTATCTCCTACCTACATCCCTCTGACGAAAACACTTTTGGTTCATCTCATGTTAATTGTCAAATATGAGATGTCAAATAATCATTTGACTTATCTTCATCTCTGTCAGGAGCATCATTGTACGACCGGCACGGGCGTGAACTTGTGGGGTGCCGTTCCCTCGGGAACCAGTTCCCTGTACGAAAATGGGAATTGCCTGGAGGACTTAGCTGTCCAAACTGCGAAAACTGATCTTGGAGAAATTTGGGGCGTTCTTCAATAATGGCTCATGGACATTGAACAACTCAAAACGGATGTAGCGGCCCCCAAGCTTTCTCAGGACAAGCTACTTGCGGTCATTGTAGCTCTGCAGAATCGCATTGCGGAACTTGAGGAGTTGACTCGAGCTAAGAATCCAACGGCAAGGGTTGATGAACCTTACTCGATAAAAGCTGAGGAACTTCGCAAACGCAAAGCGGAGTTGGCGAAGCGAAATGCCAAACTTAAAGGTTCGAAAGATGGCTCGAAGAAATTACGGCGTGGGCGAGTGACGACGGCTGATAAGGTGCGTTGGCAGCGCGAACTGAGCTGGTCTATCCGATTGGTGTGACTGCTAAAGATTGCCAACTGACTCATACGCGTGTTGCTTGGCGGTTGGAGAGCGGTCGAGCGGTTCTGGTTGCGTATGAGATTTATCGTTACGGCAACGTGTCTATACCTTGCAATACACCGTTACGCCAGAACTCAATTCTCCCAACTTGCCCATCCTGAAAACGAAAATCCAGTTTATGGGTGGCACCATCCGAAGGAGCGATTCGTGTTATGGTTTCAGTGATACGTTATCCATCCCGCAGTGCTGATCCCCGTAAACGGAATGACACAATTCCACCTTTGTGTTGGTTTGCCCTCTCTTACTGGGTTCGCTTCAACGTACTCAATTGCATTTTCGATTGCTTGCTCAGATTCTAGATAGACTATCCACTGATGCTTTGCCCACATGTGAGGAACTCGACCGTCTTCCTGTTTGTAAGCTGACATCGGATGCAATCCAACATCTTTCAAACGCTTCGTCGCTGCGCCTTTGAGCAAGTTCGCTGCTATTTCCATTTTATAACGATGGCGTCCAACGACCAGATGGACGTGCTCTGGCAAGATGGAGCACGCCCAGATCCCAAGCTTGCTGTTGGAACTGAACTTTGCAAAGCCTTCGCCCACGGCTCGCGATTGTACGCCATTGAGCGAGACGGGCGGATAGGTGAGGGCTCGCAACGCATTGGCACGCCACACTGCATATTCGGTAGGTTCCACATCAACTCTGTCCACTGACTTGGTTGCCTTGCCAAATCTAGCCAATTCCCACGCGTAGATAAAGTCAGACCAAGAACCTCTTGGGTCGTTAGGTAACCAAAATCCGTAAGTCCCGAAGATTACATGGTAGCCATGGATCATATCGAATCTCCTTGCCCAAGTTTGCACAATATACTGCAATTGATTGTATCAACACATCACACGCCATCAATCGTTTAACCGGTAGCCAGCGGCGTCGAGCACCCGACACTTACGCTGACCTCGTTGTGCTCAGAGTGGGACTGGCGCGTCATGGTCGTCGTGTTGGATCTCGTACGCTTGAGCAACACCACGCAGAGGAATACTGTTGGCCACCGAAAGCCACTAATGTATCGCAGTTGTATGTATCAATAGCTCACTAGGCATTATATCGTTTAACCGGTAGCCAGCGGCGTCGAGCACCCGACACTTATGCTGACCTCGTTGTGCTCAGAGTTGGTCGATCGCGTCACGGTCGTCGTGTTGGATCTCGCGGACTTGTGCGACACCGCGCGGAGGAATACGGTTGGCATAAGTGGCAGGTGCTTGCGTCGCCGCTGGCTACCGGTTAAACGATTCCGTCGTTTGCTCGATCCCGAGCCCATGATGCACACATCAAACGTCGTCTAATCCAACGCGCGTGCTGGCCACTTAGAACATAGTGCAAGTGATTATCCGCCACCGAAAAGCCACTAATGTATCGCAGTTGTATGTATCAATAGCTCACTCGGCATTAAATCGATTAACCGGTAGCCAGCGGCGTCGAGCACCCGACACTTATGCTGACCTCGTTGTGCTCAGAGTTGGTCGATCGCGTCACGGTCGTCGTGTTGGATCTCGTGGACTTGTGC
>JANNNN010001059.1:0-9652 GCA_031398555.1 Planctomycetia bacterium
TCACGTTCACAAGTACAGTCAAGTCTGTTTGTTACGTCAAGTCCTGCTCGGCAGAGCCTCGTTCTCCCGTTTTTAATCTGACGCTCACATATAGATGGTCGCTAACTTCTAATCCCAAAATCTAATCTGGACAAAGCACTAGTGAGCGTCAAGATTAAATTTTAGGATCAGCCAGAGTGCGCTTGCACCCGGTTCACGCAGCAATAACCGCACGCTAGCGAGAGCGTCCCGCTTAGAAACGGAGAGTGATATTTGAGAGAAATGTACAACTCTCAATTGCTGCTGCAAAGCTGGTGCTGGAGATACTCGATCAGCTGAGGATGGGAAACGCACGGCTGGGAGAACCAACCTGTTGCGCAGCGATCAGTGGTTGGAAGGCAGTTGGCGGCGGTCGCATGGCGGTAGGTAGAGGGCGATTCTTTCACGCAGTTGGATGAATCTGTCGACTGAGGTAGCTCCAACATTTGGTTCAGATGCTGCAAAGCCTCGATCGCTTTGCGGAGGAAGAACTCGACATTTTCGTAGCTGTTTAGTTCGCATTGCTTCTGGGCAGCGTGCACTGCTAGGCCAGCGACGTCCAGACGACTGCGCAGCTCTTGCCGCGCTTCCGGGGCGAGGAGCTCGATGATTTGCCCAAGCTGAAACTTTGAGCTGCCGTCCTTTGAACTCGGCTCGGCGGCCGTTTGCAGTTCGCCGCGGACAATCCTAATTGCCTTAGGGGCTTCCACGCCGACACTGACTTTGTTCCCCTGCACGCGCACAATCTCAATGCTGATGCCGAGATTTGGAAAAATGATCGATTGGTCTTCTTTGCGTGATAAAACTAGCATCCGAGTTTCCTTCCGTGAGGGGTCGATATAACAACATAATGCACTTGCTCGCCAACGTTGGCAAAGCACGAACAACCGACCGAAATCTTTCCGGTCGACATCATGCGCCAGAGTCCAATAACGAAAGCTAATCGAACTCGGCGGCACCCACAGGAATCTTTCCCATCTGCAATCTGTAAATGTTCACATTTTAGAATTCGAATCAATAGCAGTTTTTTAGTAAGACCAACGCTTACTTGATCGAAATCAACTCGACGATGAAGTGCAGTTGAGCGTTCGGAGGAATCGGTCCACCGGGAGTGCCCCGCGGGCCGTATCCCAATTGCGACGGAATCACGAGCTCAATCATTTCGCCTTGGGCCATCAGCTGTACACCTTCGGTCCAGCCCTTGATGACTTGATTCAGGCCGAAAGCGATCGGCTCGCCTCTGCGATAAGAACTGTCAAAGACGGTCAAGTCATCCAGCCATCCCTTATAGTGAACTTCGACTTTGTCGGCTGCGTTAGGCTTTCGACCCTCTGCCTTACGGAGGATGCGGTACTTAAGTCCGGAGTCGGTGGTCTTGAATTCGCGCTTGGCATCCTGGTCTATTTTCCCGGGTGCGGTTTTTTCAGTTTTATCCTGAGGGCCAGCAGTCAGCGGTTTTTGATTGTCCTCGACCGACTGTTCCAGTCCGGCCGCTGCGCCGCGAATCGCTTGAGTGGCGCCCTGTGCCAGAACGGTGCTTGAGCCGGATAGACTCACTAGTAGAAATGACGCTGCGATCAGTCGTTTAAACATGTCTAAACCTTTTTTGATTGTGGTGACGCTATAACATGACAAAGGCTTCAAAGTAGCGTAGAGGGCTCGCCTGCAGTTGATATTGGTATCTTCTTGCTGGCCGACGCTTATGCCGCTTTTTGCGCCATAGATTATAGCAAATTTCATGTGGCTTAGCTGATATAAAGCTTTTCTATTTTGGTGGGCTGAGCCGATCCTATTTTCAAATACTCTTATCGAATAAAAAGTGACTTTTGGCAACTGGCAAGTTCTAGAAATGATGCGTCATGAAAATCGCCCGAGTCAATGTGGACTCGGGCGATCTAGAATTTTCTTAAAGCACCGTTTTGCAACTACGCAAACGGGTTGTACTTACCAGGAACTGGTACTGGGTAGTAGCCTTTTTCGTCAGGCATTGTTGGAGGCGTCGAATCCATGGTGTAACTATCAATACCGGGGCAAATGTCCTTGCCTTTCGCAAGCAGTTCGTCCCACTTGATGACCTTACCCGAGTAACAGGCTTCGCGGCCGAGGATGGCGCACAGAGTCGAGTGAGCTCCGTACTCGCCTTCGTTGTAAATTTCGCCGGCTTGCAGGGCTGCTACCAAGTCGAGCTGCTCTTGCGCGTGGCCGTTAGGACGTGCGCCATTGAACTTCCAAGCGTTCGCTCCAAAAATCTGGCCTGATGGATCAGCGGTACCTTTAGTTCCATGAGCGAATTCGCTGACGTTGCCCCAGCCACCTTCCAGATGACGACCTTGGCTGAACATCTTCGTTCCATCCGCGAAGGTGTATTCGCAGAAAGTATGATCGAAAATTTGCGATAAGCGGCGATCGCCGCCCATCCGTTGCTCGCCGCCACCCATGCCATTGCATTCGACGGGATACGAGCCCTTCAACCAGCAACCGACGTCCAAGTTGTGAATATGCTGTTCGCAAATCTGATCGCCCGACAACCAATTGAAGTGGTACCAATTGTTAGTCTGGTAAGCCATTTCGGTTTGGCCTTCTTGACGTGATCGGTGCCAAATTCCGCCGCCGTTCCAATAAACGCGAGTGCAAAGTACGTCGCCGATTTCGCCATCATGAATCCGCTTGATGGTTTCCATGTAGTTCGGTTCGTGGCGGCGCTGCAGCCCAATCCCGACCATCAGATTCTTTTTCTTCGATTCTTCGACGGCTTTCAGAACTCGGCGAACGCCAGCTGCGTCGGAAGCAACCGGTTTTTCCATGAAGACGTGCTTGCCTTTGCTGATCGCATAGTCGAACTGCTGCGGTTTGTATCCAGGTGGAGTTGCGATGACCACCAAGTCACAATCGACGTCGATGGCTCGTTTGTAAGCGTCTAAACCAGTGAAGGTTTTTTCTTCAGAGACATCCACTTTCTCTTTGTGCTTTCGCGAAAGTTGGCCTAAGCAACTTTTAGCATTGCGATCGAACGCATCTGCAACAGCAACCAAGCGGGTTTTGCCCTTAGCGTCCATAATCTGCTCGGCAGCACCCGTTCCACGACCACCACAGCCGACGAGTACAAAACGGATTTCATCGCTACCTTGAGCGTGAGCGGTACGAGCGATCTGGCTGGCCGCAGCAACACCAGCAGCGGTCGCCGTCGCAGTCTTAATAAAATTGCGACGAGTTGGTTCAGTGGTCATACGAAGTCCTTTGCATCTTTGAGCAGAGTTGGGGTGAGATTCTTACTAGTGCTTTGTCCAGATCGGATTTTTGGGTTGGCAACATCAGCCGGAACGCGCAGAGAGCGTCCCGCTTAGAAATCGAAGAGTGAACTGCAATTTATAGGTGACTGATCAGCCGGAAGGCGTTAGCCTCCGGTTTCAGCCACAGCCGGACGCTAACGCCTTCCGGCTGATAAGGCTAAACCACTGCAATAACAACTATCCGTTCAATGTTTCTAAGCGGGACGCCCGCGCTAGCGTCCGGTTATTGCCGAGTGAACCGGGTGCTAGCGCGCTGCGGCTAATCCCATAAATCTAATCTGGACAAAGCACCAGTTGAGCGAAGCCATACTGGAATGCCGTTGGGCGATTCCAACATCCGCCACGCATTGTAACCGATTGTCATCCCAAGTTCGAGCTACGGTAGTCGATTGGCCACATAAATTCGGCCTCTCGGGCGGTGATATGCACCCTTTACTGATTGCCCCTTAGTCGACCGTGGATGCATGTTAGAGTGGGGGACCTATGCCGGTATCTCTGAGGTCACTGAGGCTGCCGCCCGAGTCGGTTCCGTCGCTGCCCACCGAATATATTTGCCAGCCCGCGGGCGTTGATCGGACTGTTAGGGGTTTACCGTTGTAAGGATCGATCATCACTTGATCCGGCAAATGTAGCGATGCCAACTCCGATTCGGCCTCAATGTCGGGGTGCGAATGGATGGCATTCATAATTCGCAAGCAACGCACTAGAGCCTCACATCGATTGGCCGACTCGCGCCCCGTATCAATCGAATCTTTGCTCAACTGAGCCAAATTTGTAAACGTACTTAGAGCGCGGTTTCCCGACTCGAAACGAGTTTTTGAGCCTATCTGTATTTCTTGACTCATCATTTCCAAGTAGCTATTCCATTGACCAAGTAATAAGCCAAACGGACTAGGAAAGTCCCGAAAACTCTCAATTCCAAATGCGCGTTCGGATTTCAAGCAGCCAGCGAAACTGGCTAGGGGAGTGTGCTTCGACAGTTCGGTTTCAATGGCAATATGTGTTTCGGGCTTGAGCTTTGACACCTGCATTAGTTCGTTCAATCCGTGTAGCGAGATAGCGCGGCAAGCCAGACTGACAAGTGCGCCGAGCACCAATGGTTCCCGATCATGCAATCGATCCAAACGTAGTGATTGCAAAAACGTTTGCGCAGCTCCGTCCGGGTCGCCACTCGCCGCCTGATAACGGGCGTAACAATCGCAAATCCTGGCAAAGTTCTTTGAGTCCTGAACGCGCTGAATCAATTCTTCGGTGAACTGCGGCGGTGACAAAGCGTAATTTAACGGCCATGCATGATCGGAACATTGGGAGGCTCGTTCAACCATTTCCAGCACACGCGGATAAGCGTCGAATCCCTCTTTTACCTTCGCGCACTGGGCGTCTGACAATCCGCTGCGCCACGAAAAATCATCACTGTGTGCATAGCGGTGAATTTCGTTGTACAAATTACGAGCATCCTCGCTCACGCGGCTCAAGTAAGTTACGTCGTTCTCCTCGGGATCGACTCCCTTTGGTTCGAGATCAGCAATAGACACTGGGTCGCCAGCATCGCGAATCTGTCGAACTGCATTCTCAAGCCGTACGTTGGCTCTCCAAGTCGAGACGGCCATGACCAGAAGAACGATTGCCACGAGGGCGACGGCTATCTTGAAGATGCGTTTCAGCATTTTTGCTTCTCCATAAATCGGGCAATAAATCAAGTGAAGGTGAATGTACGGTCTGGGAGACACCGCGATCGCGGCGAACTTGTTTGTAAAGCGTAGCCAACTGACGCTGCAAACCGCGAATTGCTTCTTCATTGGCCAGCGAGTCGAGCGATCGCGCATCGCGCTGAGCGCGTCGCTCGGCGGAAGTGGGACCAAGGAGTTGCTTCATGCGCTGTGAATGTACCGTGGCTCCTGCGAACCATGCTGTGACTGTCAGGAGAACTAAAGCAGCTACGGCAAAATCAAAGGCACGCGGCCAGTCAGCTAGACCCCACCCGGTTCGAGATGCGGATAGCTCTTCGCGAGCCTCGCTCTTGAGTCTATTCAAAACAAGATCTCGGACCCCGAGAGGCGTCGCTCGCGGGGTTAGACTCAAAAGCAATCTTTCAACGGTACTATTTGAACTATCTGCTCGGTCGTGAAGTTGGCCATCCGAGTGTTGTCTGTCGCCATTTTCGTCGTCAAATGGAGTTGTCATCCGAGGCCTTTACTTTCTAGATCCACGCGGATCTTTTCGATTGAGCGACGGTACCATGTCGCAACAGTTCCTGGTGGCAGTTCCATGACTGCCGCGATCTCTTCAAAAGTCAGTCTGGCGAAGATCTTCAGTTCGATTACTTCTCGGCGTTGAGCATCTAGTTGCTCAAGGATCAACGCGACGAGTTCACGCGTTTCCAGTTCTGAGTTGGACTGGACGGCAGGCATTTCAAATAGGCAATCGATGCTGACCGTCGTCCGTTTATTACTTTGCAACCAACGCAACAATTCATTGCGAGTCACACGAAAGGCGTAGGCTTGTAAATTCTCGATCGCAGCCAACTTCTCCCTGAACCGATAGAGTCGCACGAAGGTTTCTTGCAAAATATCAGCCGCATCGTCGCTAGAACCAGTTTCCATCCAGAGGTAATGGTGTAAACGGTCTGCGATTTCGTCATATAACTGAGCGAACGCATCCCAATCGCCAGCGGCCAATCGTTGATTCACAAGGTCCCTTCCGCAATGGGTCTGATTCACTACTGTAAAGACCGAGAGTTGCGGGGCATTTATTCAACTTGTGGAAAAATAGGGTGTTGGGGGGAATTTGACTTTTGGGTTGCCTGCCGCTCGAAGCATCCCCTCGAGCAGGACATGTTCCCTTTGAAGGACGGTCGCCAGCGCCTAGAATGTGCACTCGCTGTGGGACATATTGCTGGGATTTGGGGCTGTCTGGTTGTGGGCCAATCGTTGCAGGGAAGATTCGGACGGATCTATGCATAAAACAAAAGTTGCCATTGTCGGCATGGGAACCGTTGGGAGCGGAGTCGCACGTTTGCTGCTGGACCATGGGGATCGGACGGCGCGGCACGCTGGGCGAACTCTTTGGTTGGAGAAAGCCGTTGTCCGGGACCTTCGAAAGCCGCGGCAATGTGAATTGCCTCCAGGAATTTTAACGGATCGGCTAGAGGATGTCCTCGAAGATAAGGACATCGAAGTCGTCGCGCTGCTGATGGGAGGTTTAGAGCCCGCTCGGACAGTGATGCTCAAGTTGCTCGACGCAGGTAAGGACGTCGTGACTGCGAATAAAGCCCTTTTGGCTGAGCATGGCGCGGAATTGTTCGATCGAGCCAGATTACTTGGGCGCTGCATTGCGTTCGAAGCAGCTGTGGCTGGCGGCATCCCGATCATAAGCAACATCAGTCAATGTTTTTCTGCGAACCAGATTACGTCACTGCAAGGGATCTTGAACGGCACGAGCAACTTTATCGTTTCGCAGATGGACGATCAAGGCTGGGATTACGCGCGGGCACTCAAGGAGGCTCAGCTGCTGGGTTACGCCGAGGAAGATCCTACCATGGATGTCGACGGAACCGACGCGGCTCAGAAACTTGCGATTTTGGCTCACCTTGCTTTCGGCGCTCGGATTCGCTGGCAAGACATTCCTCGACAAGGCATCGACACGCTTGATATTCAAGACATTGGCTTCGCCGCTGAGTTAGGGTACCGCATCAAGCTGATCGCGCAGGCTCGACTGAGCTCTCACGGTTTGGAACTGAGCGTTTCGCCGACGCTGATTCGCACTGGCCGACCATTAGCTGAAGTTCGCCGGAATTACAATGCGATCAATGTTGTTGGCGACGCCGTTGGCGATATCTTCTTTCATGGTCAAGGGGCGGGGCAGATGCCAACCGCTTCGGCAGTAGTGGCAGACATGATCGACACGGCCGTTGGACGCACGCCGATTACCTTTCGAACGTTGGAGTTATGGAGCAATCGTGAGTCGCCGGTATCGATTCGGCCTGACGACGATATGCCGAGTCGCTATTATCTGCGTCTGACGGTTGCCGACGAACCTGGCAGCTTGGCAAAAATAACTTCGGTGCTTGGCAAGCACTGCATTTCGATATCGTCAGTGATCCAGCACGAGCCAGATCCGCTGGCGAAGTTACCTCAAGTTCAGTTAGTGATCATGACTCATGAAGCACCGGAAGGAGCCGCCCGCAAAGCTGTTGAAGAAATTACGCAGTTAGCAGTAGTAACTGGTCCAAGTGTTCGGATGCGGGTGATGAAGGAAGTGAAGATCTGAGAATTTCAAGCGTCTCGTATGCGTTGAATGTCGGCGTGTGCCACAGGCTTAGCCAATGAAACTAAGTTGATTACGTGCAAGCCTCCGGCAAACTTGCTTTAAAAAATATTAGTGTTGGAGACTGTGCGGAGTGATGAAGGTCGAACACTTCGGATTGCTGGCGGAGCCAGTGCCACACAAGCCTCCCCTCATTTTGAAACTAAGGTCTATATGTCTATGAAGTACGCGATCATTATTCCTGACGGCTGTTCGGATTGGCCGATGCAAGAGCTCGGCGGTAAGACACCGCTCCAGGCCGCAAGAATTCCGAACATGGATCGCGTGGCGAGCCTTGGTAGAGTCGCGCAGACCGACAACGTTCCCGCTCATCTCCCCGCGGGCAGCGAAGTGGCGAACATGACCCTGTTCGGCTACGATCCGAACGTTTACTTTACTGGGCGAGCACCGATTGAAGCCGCTGCTCAAGGAATCGAATTGGGCGAGAACGATTGGGCCGTCCGCTGCAACTTGGTCACCGTGATCGATCAGATCATGGTCGACTTCACGGCGGATCACATCTCGACCGAAGAAGCCAAACAATTGTTGCAGTCGCTGGGAGACGCCGTGCGCGATCCTCGCTTGCAATTTGTACCCGGAGTTAGCTATCGGAATCTGCTGATCTATCGCGGCAGTAAAGATGACCCTGCACCATTTACGGGCGATACTCGAACTCGCGCTCCGCATGATCTAACCGATTTGTCAGTAGGCGATGATTTCCCGCGCGGGCCTGGAAGTGACTTGCTTACCGAATTGATGCAGCACAGTGTGCAGCTGTTCGAAGATCATCCTGTCAACAAGCAACGGGTGGCCAGCGGTAAGAAACCAGCCACCAATGTTTGGTTGTGGGGGCAAGGTCGTAGTCCAGTCCTACCATCGTTTGCCGAAAAGTTTGGTTTGAGCGGAGCGATGATCACCGCTGTTGATCTGCTTCGCGGATTGGCGGCCTTAATTGGATGGGATCGCATCGAAGTCGAAGGCGCAACTGGCTACTTGGATACAAACTACGCTGGCAAAGGCCAAGCCGGTGTCGCGGCTCTGGACAAATACGACGTAGTCTGTGTTCATGTCGAAGCGACTGATGAAGCGTCGCACGAAGGCCGGTACGACGAAAAAGTGAAAGCTTTGGAAGCAATCGATACGCATGTTGTCGGTCCAATGTTGGAGAAATTGCAGAGCCTGGGTGAATACAGATTACTCGTCTTGCCCGACCATCCAACGCCTTGTTCTACCAAGAAACATAGCCACGGAATGGTTCCGCTTGCCATCTGCGGCACTGGAATTACTCCTTCCGGGGCTGGTTACGACGAAATTCAAGCCGCAACATCTCCGCTTGCGTTTTCCAACGGATGGGAAATGATGGACGCCTTCATACGAGGAAATTGGAAACCGTAGCTTAAGACCATTTGTCCCGAGCTCAGTGTTCTGCGATAGGGGCCAAACCTGCCTCTCGCGATTTCCCGATGGCAGCGAAAACAAGAAACTAGTTAAGGTTAAAGACCAAAATGCCGTTAGTCGTTCAAAAATTCGGTGGTACAAGCGTCGCGGACCCTGAAAAAATACTGGCAGCGGCCCGCAAAGCGATTCGCGCGCAACAGGAAGGCAACCAAGTTGTCGTCGTCGTTAGCGCTATGGGGCACAATACCGATTTGCTGATCGATCTCGCACATCAAGTCAACGACACTCCGCCGGCCCGCGAAATGGACATGCTGTTGTCGACAGGCGAGCAGGTGAGCGTCGCGCTTATGGCCATGGCCGTTCACGCGCTCGGCTACAAAGCGGTCAGTCTCACCGGTGCACAGATCGGCATTCAAACCGATAGCTCTTTCACCAAAGCGCGGATTCGCAAAATCTCAGCCGATCGCATTCGAAAGTTGCTGGCTGAAAACAACATTGTTATCGCTGCTGGTTTCCAAGGCATCGACGAAGATTTCAATATCACAACTCTCGGTCGTGGCGGCAGCGACACTACGGCTGTTGCTCTTGCGGCCGTTCTAGACGCTGATGCTTGCGAGATTCATACCGATGTCGATGGCGTC
>JANNNN010001062.1:0-7668 GCA_031398555.1 Planctomycetia bacterium
CGGAAAACCGCTCTTGCCTGCATCGTGTTTCTTCTTAGCCAGTTGCAACATCGGTGCACAAAAATCGGTCCCGATAACTTCTACGCGACCCGCAACACGCTTGGCCAACATCAAAGCTAAATCGCCGGTGCCAGTACAGCAATCCAAGATGGGCAGATCACCCCTTAACCGGAGTTCACGTACTGTTCGTTTGCGCCACAAAATATCGATACCCAGCGACAGCAAGTGGTTCATCAAGTCATATCGGGGCGCAATCTGCGCGAACATTTCCTGAACGCGGGATCCTGTCTTATCAACTTTCATCACATCGGTCGCCATCTTAATCATTGTCCTACAAGTGCTGGAGCCCAGTCATCCCAACTATCACGGCACGATGTACACTTGGAGTTCGCGGCAACCATGAGCCCCGATGACCAGCGATTGTTCGATGTCCGCCGTTTTGCTGGGGCCAGATAAGAACAATCCGAATCCGGGTCGGGGTGGTTGTGCCCGAGCGTAGGCTTCGTGCATCGTTTGCACCATGTCAGAGCGGCGGACAACCAGCACCAGGAACTGCGTGATGAAGAAAATCACCCGATGTTTCAAGTTGCGATCGGTCAGCCATATCGCTCCGTTTTCAGCAACCGCAAACTCACCGGGGTACACAACAAAATCTAGATTATCTAAATCGTGAGCATCTTCGGTCTGATTTAGATCCACGTTACCAAGAACCTCGGGAACGGCAGAAAAAACTCGCTTCGCAGCTCGAAACTGCTCAAACTCAGCCAACTTGCTCGGGAGTTCATTAATGGAATGTAGCGTCGTGCAAACTCCTCCGACAAACTTGATCGATTCGGCAAACTGCCCAAACGGATCGTCAAATTTGATCCAATCCCCCTCGATCACCTCCGGCAACGGCTGCCCTTCGATCATCTGCGTTCGCAGTTTATCTAGCAGTTGTTGTCTGGTGTTGCTCATTTATCGGGGTCCAGTTGTGACTTTTTCCAAATATTTCGGTTCTATTCATAGTCTATTGGCAAAGTCCTGATCGGCAAGATGCGTAACAGGTAGCGGGTTTTGTAAAAGACCGGAAGAATGATCAGGCGTCGATCAAGTCGGAAGTCACCCGACCGGCTTCTCACGAAACCAGCTACCAGTCCAACGTAGCCTTCTACCTGTTCGCACATTCGCTACAACCGTCGCTTCGGAAGGCAAAGTTGACCGATTGAACGCAAATTGCGCACTTTCGCCTTAGATTTCAGAGGTAGGGTTCAAGACGCCTTGGACTGCCGGTCCAGAGTAAATGGCCCCGGAACTGTCGGCATAAACGTGCTGACTCGCAAACTAACTCGGAATCAATTATGGCCCAACTACGCCGCAAACGAAACTTTGTCGACTTCGAAGTTCAAACCAGCCTGCTTCGCAGAATGGCATTGCAATGGGTCGCGTTTCTCGCCGTCAACTCGCTAGCTCTGTACTGCTGGACATATCTTATCAGCGGAGCGGAAGATTCGCTGGGCGGTCACATGTCACGCTTTTTGCAACTGTATCTCCCAGTGCTAATCGTTTCCGCTGCTCTACTGCCTGTCTTTCTATTAGACGCCGCCAAGTTGAGCAATCGATTCGTGGGGCCGATCCTTCGAGTTCGTAGAGCCTTGGCTGAAGCGGCAAGAGGCGACAAAGTCAGACCGCTGCACTTTCGTGAAAACGATTTCTGGCGTTCTTTGGCAGATGATCTGAACAACGTCCTAAAGCTTGAAGCCAGTTCGCCTGTGGCTGCGACTGCAACTCTGACCGCGACCGAGAAGCCATCGCTATGATTCAAACTTCCGCCCAATTTCAAGTTGACTGTTCAACAAGCTTGAGAGAACACCGCAAACCGACTGGAGTCCGCCGTCGAGGTGCTGCAGTAGTCGAATTTGCCGTTTGCTTGCCGCTGTTGATGTTGATTGTCTTAGGCTCCATCGAAGCGACACATGGAATATTTCTGAAGCAAGCGCTAAGCGCGGCTGCTTACGAAGGCATTCGGGGCGCTATTGAACCTCGCAGTAAGCAAGCTAACGCGATACAGCAAGCTCAAGCGATTCTCGATTCTCGGCTAGTCAAAGGCTCGAAGATATCCTTTGATACGAACGTCGATACCGCACCACGCGGCCAGAAAATTGCAATCGAAGTTTCGGCTCCAATTTCACTCAACAGTCCATTCATTGGTCGCGTCATCCAAGATCGCGTTGTCAAAGTACGTACCGTGATGGTAAGAGAATAACCTCGGTTTAACGACTTGATCTATACGCTAGTGGCGGTCCAAAATCCAAGTAGGAATTTCTCCATGACACTCCCAACCACGACCCGCAAATTTCGACAATTAGACAAACGTCACACTTCCCGACGCGGCGCGATGCTGGTTCTGCTCGCCGCCATGCTCGTGATGTTCTTCGTGGCCGTCGCCTTCTCAGTTGATATCGCTTACATGCACCTCGTTCGCGGTGAACTGCGGGCCGCAACCGATGCTGCGACGAAAGCGGCTTCGGAAACGTTGTCCAGAACGCAAGACATCAATCAGGCAATCGCGCGTGGACAAGAGATTGCTCGCGAAAATCTTGTGGCTGGAAAGGGATTAGAACTCGATCGTTCGGATTTCAAGTTTGGCAATTCGAAGCGACTGAAAACCGATCGCTTTGACTTTCGTGTGAACGAACGTCCTATAAATAGTGTCGAAGTGCAAGGGAAACGGACGGCTAGTTCGCGTTCAGGACCAGTTGGTTTGTTTTTCGGAGCGGTCCTAGGTTCCAAGACCTTTTCTCCGCAAGAAATCGCCAGAGCGACGTTCGTCGAACGCGACTTAGTGGTCGTCGTCGACCGCTCGGGCTCGATGGTGGGTCAGAAATTTGCAGATCTGCAAAATGCCATGCTTGTGTTTGTTAACACGCTAAAAGCTGCGAATCTGCAGACGCGTGTCGGGCTCGCTTCCTATTCAACGTTTGCCTCCAAAGATGTTCCACTTACAACCGAACTCGATCAAACCACATTTGCCATGTCGCGAATGCCAGTCGCCGGCTTCACCAGTATCTCACGCGGCATGGAAGCAGGAGCTGACATCATGAAGCTCGCTCGCTCGGGCGAGATCGTTGAGCGGGCCATGATCGTGATGACCGATGGACTGCACAATACCGGTCCAGGGCCTGAACCAGTGGCGACTGCACTGGCTAAGCAGGGAATAGTGATCCACACCATTGGCTTTGGAGCAGATGCCGACGTCGTTCGAATGCAAAACATCGCGCAGATCGGAAACGGAATGTCTTTTCAGGCAAATGACGGTACCCAATTGAACAAAGTTTTCCGCGAACTTGCCCTGACACTCAGTACGGTCATTACCGAGTAAAAACTCGCTGGAAAGTTTAACTATGAATACAACGAATCGTAAACCCAATCTTATGCGTCGCGGCACGCGCCAAGGTGCAGTAGCCGTCGAATTCGCAATAACCGCCGGACTCGCATTCTTGTTCTTTTTCGGTGCGTTTGAGTTCAGTCGTGTGGCGATGATCCGCGGCACCGTCGACAATGCGATCTATGAAGGAGCGCGAGTCGGTATCACTCCCGGCGCAACTTCTAACGAAGTCGAAAAGAAGGTCCGGGACATCCTTGGGTTCTCATTGGTAAAAGTGGCTGACATCACGATCCAACCTAGCCCAATACTCTTCGATTCGAAAACGATCTTTGTCAAAGTCGATCTACCACTGGACAAGAACACTTTCTCGCCAGCCAAGTTTTTTAAGGGCAAATCGATCGTGCGGAGCATTCAGATGAAACGCGAAGCCAGTCGCTTTGCTACCCAAGAATAGTCGTTTTTTGATATCCGAGAATTGTCTCGCTGCACAATTCTGGCGTGAGTCAGCTAGAATGCGGTCTTTATTTTCTGAGTGCATGAAGGTTGAATCAACGAAGATCGTAGGCGTATGAACCAGCGATTTCAATTCGGGGTGATCGGATCGGGGTTTTCGGGCAGTCTTCTCGCCTGGTTGCTGAGCAAACGCGGTCACTCGGTAATTCTGCTTGATCGTTCGCCGCATCCGCGATTCGCAATCGGTGAATCATCCACTCCGCTCGCCGACTTCCTTCTGGAACAGATCGCTGAACAATACTCGCTGCCTGAGTTGCGGTCACTCAGCCGCTGGGGCTCTTGGCAACGCGATTTCCCGCAACTGCGGGCCGGTAAGAAACGCGGCTTTAGCTACTATTCGCACCCGATGAATCAGCCTTTTCATGAATCATCGTCGCACGAAAGCAGTCTGCTCGTCGCTGCCAGTTCCTCCGATGAATTGAGCGACACGCATTGGATGCGCAGTGATGTCGATCACTGGTTCTGCGAACAAGCAGTTGCATCTGGCGCACGATTGATTTCCAATTTTGACGCTATGGTCGCAATGCAATCTTCCGAAGGTTGGGATTTATCCGGTGAGGTGGACGATGCTCCAATGACTTTTAAGGTAGAAAAAGTCGTTGATGCAAGTGGTAATGGGAACGCACTGGCCCAGGCGCTAGGTCTGAGTCCTATGGGCGATCGACTTCGAACTCGGACCGGCTCACTTTTCGGGCACTTTTGCAATGTCGCACCGATGACGGACTGGCAAACCCAGAATGGCTTATCGACTGCTGAGGATCCGTTTGATGGAGACGACGCGGCCCAGCATCATTGGATCGGTCGTGGTTGGCTTTGGTTCTTGCGGTTTGCAGACGGAACAACTTCGGTCGGCCTCGTTCAGCCCTGCGAGGATTGGAGCGACGTTCTAGCCGATGCGCCTGATCGACTATCGGCCCTCAAGCAGTTCATCGAAAATTATCCGACCATAGCCGATCTACTCCGTAATGCATCATTGGTCGCTCCTCGCGATTCGCACGGCGAGCCGCGCATGGCTTGGATGCCTCGTATCAGTCGCCTTTGGTCTCAAGCGGCTGGCAAGAGTTGGCTCATGTTGCCCACGACAGCGGGAATCATCGATCCACTCCACAGTACAGGTATTGCCCACTCTCTGAGCGGAGTGCTGCGTGCCACGAATTTACTGACTAGTGACGTTTCGGATGCACGTCGATCCGAAATGCTGTCTCAATACTCGGTTGATATCGTCGACGAAGTGCGTTGGATCGATCAGGTGGTTGCCAACTGTTACGTGGCTGCAGCTCACAGTTTCGAAGCGTTCATTGCGGCTAGCTCGCTGTATTTTGTGGCAGCTATACAGTGCGAGCGTCAAATGGTTGAAACTGGCGAAATGCGTGATGGCTTTCTTTGGGCGCGGTCAACAAAGCTGCAACGCGTGATGCACGGTGCGACCGAAATACTCGAGCAACTCTCCCCCTCCCACAATACAAACCTATTGACGAAATGGATGCGGCAGCAAATTCAGCCCTGGAACAGTGTCGGTTTACTCGATCCGCAACTGCATAACCGGCTTAGTCGTTCCGTTGCTCCAAAATCGTGAGCACCTTTTGCATTTTGCAACGATTCCAACGACCTGTTGAATTTGGGTAAGGTATGCTTCGACGAACGGATTTGTGGAGTGATCTATGTGATTGACTGGTCCAATCCCTATAACCCAAATCTGCCCCGCATGAACGCCCACTCATCGCCCCGCCGCGGACTAGCAATCTTCTACGCGGTCACCGTATTCCTCAGCGCGTTCTTACTTTTCCAAGTCCAACCGCTGATTGGGAAATTTATTTTACCGTGGTTCGGGGGTTCACCGGCTGTCTGGACCACTTGCATGCTCGTGTTCCAAGTTCTGCTTTTTGCAGGTTACGCGTACGCACATCTAACAACCGAGTATCTCAAGCCAAAGCACCAAATCGCGCTTCACATGCTTTTGATGTTGGCTGCGATTGCTATGCTACCGATTGCACCGGATACTAGCTGGAAACCAACCAACAGCGATACGCCTTCACTACGCATAATGTTGCTCATGTTAGTCAGCGTAGGCATGCCCTACTTCATTCTGTCAGCCACCGGTCCATTAGTTCAAGGTTGGTTCAGTCGCACACACGCGGGATCGTCCCCCTACCGACTCTATTCGCTTTCGAATATTGGCTCGCTACTGGCCCTTATTTCGTACCCATTGCTATTTGAGCCGAATTTTTCAGTTTACTCGCAGTCGACAATCTGGTCGGTTGCGTTCGCAGTCTTCGCCTGTTTGTGTGCTGCGAGTGGCTGGCGAATGCGGCAGGTCGCTCAAACGACAAGGATTCATCAAGTCGAAGATCTGGCCGACAGTAAACCGTCCGCTCCAGCCCCCAGGCCACCAAGTGGCTTGATCGGATTATGGTTTTTGCTGGCGATGACCCCTTCGTTGCTGTTACTGGCAAGTACGAATCAAGTTTGCATGGACGTGGCTGTGATTCCATTTTTGTGGGTATTGCCACTCGCTCTCTATCTCGCTTCCTTTATCCTGTGCTTTGATAGTGAGCGATGGTACGCTCGCAGACCTTATTTGATTTCGACCGTCCTGTTGCAAATAGCCGCGGTTTATCTTTCGACTCAGGGATCCGGCGTTCCCATTGCAATGCAAGTAGTCCTGTACTTTGGTGCACTGTTTTGTTGCTGCATGACATGCCATGGCGAATTGGCGGCTCTCAAGCCGCATCCACGTTACTTGACGTTGTACTTTCTAACTATTTCAGCTGGCGGGGCGGCCGGTGGCCTGTTCGTCGGATTGCTGGCCCCCATCCTGTTCGTAACCTACAGTGAGCTTCAAGTTGGCATTTTGTTTTTTATGATTGCGTTCATGTGCCTAAGAGCTCGTGAAGACGGTTTGCGTTTTCCACTGGCGAACTGGATGAAACCAGTCACGGTGGCATGCGGTCTGGCTTTTGCCGTTATCGGACTCGCCCAGGCAAGCAAGAATCCGCAAAACTCAATTGTGGCCAGTCGCAATTTCTATGGCATTTTGAAAGTCGAGCAAGTTCACAAGCCAGCGGAATCGATTGCGCCGATGCTTGAGCTCGCTCACGGCCGCATCGCTCATGGCTCTCAGTTCATCGATCCAAGTCGACGCAATATCCCAACCGCCTACTACGCTAATAATACCGGCATCGGTCGATTGATGCTCAGCGAGTCGAATCCCTCGCCGCGTCGAGTTGGAATTGTTGGTTTGGGCGTCGGTACTTTGGCTGCTTATGGCCGCGTTGGCGACTACTTTCGAATGTACGAAATCAATCCGGACGTGATTTCGATCGCCAAACGATACTTCACATTTCTCGAAGACTCCTCGGCCGAACAATCAATCGTCACTGGCGACGCGCGTCTTTCACTCGAGTTTGAGCCTCCTCAGAATTTTGATATCCTCGTACTCGACGCATTTTCGGGTGACGCGATCCCAGTCCATCTGCTGACACGCGAAGCCATGGAGGTGTACTTGAAGCACTTGAGTAACGACGGAGTGCTCGCCTGTCACATCTCAAACTTGCACTTCAACCTGCGTCCCGTAATCGCTGGCCTAGCCAATAACTTTGGATTGGACTACACGTTTATTGGAAATGCGCCCGACGTGAACACCGCCGCTCGACCGGCGATTTGGGCACTTCTATCGCGGAATCCCAAAACGCTTGCTAGCTTGAACAATTCATCATCCGCCCCCGTTGTCGAACACGCTTCTCAACATGTTGGACGTCCCATAACTTGGACTGACGCCCGCAGCAATC
>JANNNN010001076.1:0-2252 GCA_031398555.1 Planctomycetia bacterium
GCAGTTGCCCCTCAGTCGGCTAGCCTGAGTAAGGCTGATGCGGCAGATGTCGAACTGGGATTGCAGTTCGGTTTTGCGGGGAATTGGAAACTGGGCCATCTCTGCCCCCTACGTGTGGATATCAGCGGTCTAGACTCGCAACAGTCCGAACCGCTTACCATTGAAGTGCAGACGCTCGATGGCGATGGAGTCACCGTAACTTACCGGCGGACCGTGACTTCATCCGAATTTGTTAAGTTGGAATCGGGCGCAAGGAGTGTTTGGATTCCAATTCGGATCGGTCGACAGCAAGCCACTGTATCTGTCCGCGTGAATGATCCCTCAAACCGAACGATAGCCGAAAGACGCTTTGAAGCCGACGAATTTCCGGCTGCATTGCCGTCGACGCAACCGCTTATTGTTGCACTTGGATCAACTCAAGGTGTCGAGACAGCTAGTTCGTCAAATCTGGCTGGCAGCGCGACGACCTTTACAACCGCTACTGTCAAGTCAGCCGATGATTTGCCTGATGCACCCTCATGTTACGCTTCGTGCGACTTGGTGATATTGCCTACAAATGATCTAGCCTTGCTCAGTTCGATGCGTCCATCGCAATGGCAGGCTCTCGATCGCTGGATCCGAGACGGTGGCGCGTGCTTGATTACCCTTGGACGCAACTCAAAGCAAACGGGACAATTGAAAGACTTCACTGCATTGCTACCCGGCGAGATTCTAGACTTTGGAAATGTTAGTAATCCGGGCACACTAGAATCCAATATCGTTGGTGCCAAGGATCCTATCGAAAAATTCGAAGTAACACGTGTCGCTACGGGTTCTGCGACGGTCGACCTGACCCTATTGGACTCGCTCAGTCGCCGGCTGCCATGGCTGTCTCGGTACCCGTACGGTTTTGGGACCATTCAATTGGTTGCCAGCGACTTGGAACAACCGGCGTTCGCTGAATGGTCGGACCGAAACAAGTTGTGGAAATTGTTACTTAGTCGAACCATTGATATGGGGCTCGCGGAAAAAACGATCGACGCGCAAGTTGGAAACGCGTCCTACCTGGGTTATGACGACCTGGTTGGCCAGCTTCGCGCTTCGCTCGATGTCTTTCCATCGCTGACTGTCGTGTCGTTTGGACAAGCGGCTGCGATCATTGTTGTATTGCTGCTTTTGATCGGTCCGCTTGATTATTTCGTGTCCGTAAAGTGGATGAAGCGTCCGGACTTCAGTTGGTATTTTGCGGGTGGCATGATACTCGTGGCTAGTCTTGGATTAATCGCGCTGCAATCCAAGCTCCGGCCCGATGAGATTCGAGTCAATAGCGTCCAAATTATTGATATGGATGCAGTTTCGAAGCAGGCTACCGGCCATTTCTGGAGTCATGTCTACAGCGGTAAAGATAGACAAGTGGATCTTGCTTTACAAATAACTGCACCAAAGACTGACGGGTTGTTAGATTGGCAAGGTCTTCCCGGCCGCGGGCTCGGTGGGATTATGTCTCAGCTAAATACAGACCTCGGCATGCCCGCTTATACAGTCGAACAAAGCTTCGCGGGCCCGGCAGGCATTCCTGGCATTCAACACGTTGGCATTCCAACCTCCGGTACGAAATGCGTGTCAGCTGCCTGGCATCAGCAGATCGATTTCGAAAACCAGACCGCCCTGAAGGAAATCCCAGGGATCGATCAACTTGAAGGCAGTGTGGTCAATCCACTGTCGGTTGACTTGAAGGACTGTATGTTATTCTACCATCATTGGTACTACAGCATGCCCAGCCGAATTCTTCCTGGTCAATCGATACGAGTATCATTTGAAACCATTCCCAAAGATCTTTCACGACGCTTGAACGGTCGTCGCGTTGTTGAAGGCAGCGAACAAATTACACCCTGGAATCCATCGGAAAGAAACTCTGTTCCGCGACTGCTGGAGATGTTGATGTTCTACAAAGCCGCCTCGGGGCCTAGTTACACCGCGCTTCTGCATCGCTATCAACCTCATTTGGATTTCAGCAATTTGTTGAATTTGGATAGAGCGATTCTCATTGGGCGAATGGATCAACCGCTGGCGAGTTTAAGTATTAGCGGCGACGCTGGAACACCTACCGCCACCCAAGACATGAATCAAACGTGGGTGCGATTGGTTTTTCCAGTTGAGCAGAACAAAAGCAAGTGAATTTGAAAGCCGATAAGCCGTGATCAAAACTGTTAACTTGACCAAGAAGTATGGCGACATGTTTGCCATCAGAAACATCGACTTGGAATTGGAAC
>JANNNN010001087.1:0-2493 GCA_031398555.1 Planctomycetia bacterium
CACGTGACAAATTCCATGCCAGACAACCCGCTCTAACCAAGAAAAACTAAAGTAGATGGCATTGGGCTAACGCCTTCCGGCTGATAAGACTAAACCAACGTAACGACCATAATCGTAAGCGGGACGCTCTCTAACGCGCTCCGGCTGATAAGTCACTCGCAAAATAGCAATCTTACAGTTAGCGGGGCGGGCGCTTCTTGCCGGGCGATTTAGGTTTGGCATGGGCAAAGCCGTAGGACTTGCGAGCGTCGGTTTTGACTTTCTTGACCTTGCCACTGATCGAACGCTTGCGACGTGGGGCTTCGGTTTGGCCTTCGCTTGACCGACTTTCACTGGCGCGGCCTTCAGTGGAACGCCCTTCGTTGGAATGTCCACTACTGGCAAACGATGTGGCTGTTTTTTTCGTGCCACGGAAGTCGCCCCGTGATTGACCCTGACCACGCGATCCAACATTGCGAGGCGCACGGACACGAGGGCCTTTGGGTCCTCGAGCACTTCCGCGCTCGGCGCCGTCCGAATGGTAAGGCTGATCGCGGTCGATTGGAATCGATTGACCGATCTGTTTTTCAATGTCTCGCAAACTAGGTACTTCGTCGACATCGCAAAATGAAATGCTCTCGCCAGTTTCACCAGCTCGCGCTGTACGCCCAATGCGATGCACGTAGCTTTCGGGATCTGTCGGGATTTCGTAGTTGATCACGTGCGAGATCGCGTCGACATCAATACCGCGAGCCGCCACGTCGGTCGCGACGAGCACTCGCAGTTTGCCGTTTTTCAGTTCACCCAGCACTCGCTGCCGAGCCCCTTGCGATTTGTTGCCGTGAATAGCGTCAATGGCCAAACCTGATCCGCGAAGCTGCTTGCACAGTCGGTCGGCACCGTGTTTGGTACGAGTAAAAACCAACACTTTGCTGAGCGCATTTTCTTCGAGCAAGTTTTCGAGCAAATAACGCTTATCGTCTTTGGTGACAAACATGACTCGCTGCGTCACGCGCTGAGCCGTTGTGGCGGGCGGCGTGACCATAACACTGACATGCTCGTGCAGCAACTGCCCCGCCAATTCTTCGATCGGTGGTGGCATCGTCGCTGATAGAAAGATCGACTGTCGCTTTTTGGGTAGTGCCCGGACGATACGTTTAAGGCTGGGCATGAACCCCATATCCAGCATCCGGTCAGCTTCGTCGAGCACAAAGTAGCTCAAGCGATCGAGATAGATTTGCCCTTGTTCCATCAAATCCAGCAGTCGACCTGGCGTCGCCACCAGCACGTGTACACCGCGCTTCATCGCGTTGACTTGAGTCGCCTGTCCAACTCCGCCAAAGACCGAAGTGCAACGCAGTTTCAGACCTTTTCCATAGGTATCAAAACTCTCGGTGATTTGAACCGCCAGCTCGCGGGTTGGCGCGAGAACCAGAGCTCGCGGATAGTGCGGTGTGGCTTTTTGAGGTGTTTCGGCCAGCAATTGCAAAATCGGAATCGCAAATGCCGCTGTTTTGCCAGTTCCCGTTTGGGCACAACCCAGGAAATCGCGACCTTCCAACAGAGGTGGAATCGCTGCAAGCTGAATCGGGGTCGGGATGGTATACCCCTCCGCACGAATAGCTGCTTGGATAGTTTCAATAATCGGTAGGTCAGCGAACGATTTTGCCATAAGGACTTTTCCAAATCCTCAGGCACGTAATTCCGCTGCAAGGGATCCAACTAAAAGGTTTTGTTTTAAGAAGCCTCCAGGATAACCCACGCCACTCGGATCGATAAGGGCAAAAAGCCAACTAATCCGGCCTCATTCCCGATTACTCGCGGCTTTTCACCAGAATCCGGCGTGTAACCGCTTGAGGCAACGCGGTGAGGTATGTCTATACTTCAATTGACGAACACAATTCACAGAATTTAGTTGGGCAGCTGGCTTCGTCTGAAACCAGCTGCGAAATGAGTCTTCACTGTACCAGTGAACGTGAACTCCAGTTTTGAGCTGCTTTTTAGCAACCAATGGAAGTCGGCAGGTAGGGTTAAGTCGAAAGGAGTTTGAAGACTTGCTCGGCAGAGCCTCGTTCTCCCGGTCCATGTTTTCAGTGGTTCATTTCAGTGGTTCACACGAGTGGATGTACACAAGCATGGTAAGAGGGGTTTGCTGCCGAGCTAAAGCAGGGACAAATCTGCGACACTCATTTCATGGTGGCAACATCTTCGGTTTGCAATACTACCATGCGGTTGTAAAGTCCGCCTTGATCCAAGAGCTGTTGATGGGTGCCTTGTTCAACGATTCGACCGCCGTCAAGAACCAAGATCAAGTCCGCATGCGTGATAGTGCTGAGTCGATGGGCGATAACGAATGCTGTTCGACCCTGCAACAATCGTTTCAAGCTATTCTGAATCAAACGTTCGCTCTCGCTGTCGAGATTGCTGGTGGCTTCGTCGAGGATCAAGATCCGCGGGTCGGCCAAGAGGGCCCGGGCGATCGCGAGTCGCTGCCGCTGTCCACCGCTCAGCCGC
>JANNNN010001091.1:0-4642 GCA_031398555.1 Planctomycetia bacterium
CCGATTCCGCACAACGGATGTCGCCCTCGTAAGCGTCGTCGCGTGTAGTTTTGGGCTTTGGTCGTTCGTTCACACTTTCTCAATCGGGATATCCGCAATGCATATTAAATGGCGTGGATTGGAATTACCAAGCAACGTTCAGCTTGATCATCACACCTTGTCGCCAACTTACGGCAAGTTTATCGCTGAGCCTTTTGAGCGAGGGTTTGGAACGACTGTAGGCAATAGCCTGCGTCGAGTCCTACTGTCGAGCCTCGAAGGTAGTGCGATCACTCAAATCAAGATTCGCGGCGCACAGCACGAGTTCACAACGCTGCCAGGTATTCTGGAAGACGTTACTGAAATCGTGTTGAATGTTAAATCGCTTGTCGTCAAGAATCACAGCGATTCAACTCGCGTTATCACTGTCGAGCGTTCGAGTGCTGGTGTTATCACCGGTGCGGACGTTGAAACAGATGCAGACGTCGAAATCATCAACAAGCACCATGTGCTGGCGACGTTAACGGATAACGTTCCGTTCGTCATGGAGATGGTTGTTGAAAACGGTCGCGGCTACGTTTCGGCTTCGGAACATAGCACTCGTGATCACGAAATCGGCATCATTCCAGTCGACGCAGTTTTCAGCCCGGTTGTTCGCGTTCGCTACGAGGTCGAAGAGACTCGTGTTGGTCAAAAGACGAACTACGATAAGCTGAACTTGGAAATTTGGACGGACGGTTCGATCGGTCCAGAAATGGCATTGGTCGAAGCGGCTAAGATTTTCCGCAAGCATCTCAACCCGTTCGTGCAGTACACTGAGCTCGGACGTCAGGTTCACGCGACTGCTCGCGGTGGGCCCGGATCGGCTGAAGCTCAACTCGAAACCAAACTCAATTCGGCTGTGGCTGATTTGCGATTGAGCGTTCGAGCTGGCAATTGCCTTGAAAGCGAAGGTATTCATCAGATTCGTGAGTTGGTACAACGTACCGAAGATCAACTGCTTGAGATTCGCAATTTCGGTGAGACAACTCTCAACGAAGTGCGCGATAAACTATCGGCGCTTGGTTTGCACCTGGGCATGAGATTGCCAGCGTCGCAGGCTTCTCGTTAGAACCATAAGAATTCGCCGCTGCTGTTGGTCAAAAAATTTTACAGTAGCTTGGCTGAGATAGTATTTTAACCCTGATTATTTTGTTGAGTGTGTAGCCATGCGTCACAGAAGACACGGTCGCGTTTTAGGCCGAAGCCCAAGTCATCGTCAAGCTCTTTACCGAAATTTGGCTTCTGCTCTGTTTTTGACAGAGCGACCTGATTCCGACGTTGACCCAAACGCTCCGAAGGTTAAAGGGCGTATTATCACGACTTTGGCCAAGGCGAAGGAAATCCGCCCGTTGGTTGAAAAGTGTATCACGCTGGGTAAAAAAGGGTTGATTGCACAAAACAATGCGGCCCAGTTCGGCACAGACGCGGATCGTAATACTGCGGCTTGGAAAGCTTGGCGCGAGGGTGATCAGTATCCTAAGTGGGTCCAGGCGATGAGTCCCGCCGTTCATGCACGCCGTCGCGCCCTCCAAGCACTTGGTGATAAGCAAGCCGTATCGATCCTCTTCAATGATCTTGCAGCTAGATTTGCCGATCGTCCAGGCGGTTACACTCGCGTTTTGCGTTTAGCAACTCCGCGTTTGGGTGACGCTGGTGTTCGGGCTATTCTGGAATTCGTCGGTAAGAATGATCGCGTTGTGAAACGCAGCGAGAAGCCGGAATTCGGTAGCGCACCGGCTGAAACCGCAACTGCTCCCGCGGCGGAGTAACCGGTGGGCATCTTCACGAAAACAACTGCGAATCATTAGAACGAAAGTATTAGATCATGGCCAAGGGTAAGAGAAAAAAGGAAGTCGTCCATTTAGTGTGTGAAGAGTCCGGTGACTATAATTACACACTTCGACGTAGAACTGGCGGCGAGAAACTCAAATTGAAGAAGTTCTGCCCTCGTCTGCGTAAGCACACGATTCATGTTGAGAAGAAGAAATAACTCACTCATATGTCACTCATCAGCCTGCAAATTGCAGGCTGATTTCGTTTTCAAAGCAGTCATTGGCTACGATGGAAAGCTAACTAAATTCTGGAACTCATGTTCGCAAGTAGAGAAACGCTTCGCCTCGTTGACTCATAAGCCGGTTTCTCACGAAACCAGCTACGAGTTATTTTATGGTCGGCGAGCTACTTAGCAAACTAGTGTGTCGAATTGATCGCAATCTTGCTCGAGCTGGCGAACCAGGTCTTCAAGTTGCTTACGACGCTCGCGTCCCTCGACGGCTCGTGCGCGAACTTCAGCAGGAGTCCAGTTGCGTTTAATAGCCGCAACGCGTTGGCGAATGGTCTGCAGATCAAGTTCGAGAGTGGTTTCTGGTTTTTGCTTTGTGTTGAGCATGGAATTACATCCCTTGTAAACGTCGCGACGCAATCACAGTCGCCGATCAACTGCTGTACGGGATATAACGATTGCACGACGTATGCCAATGTTCATAGTGGCAGCTCAGAATTTCACTTGATCGCATCAGAAGTTGTTATTTGGAAAGCGTTTACGTCAAAAACGTATTTTTATGGATTGTTGTTGTGAGCGATAGCTGTAATTGAACGTGGGTCGAAACGGCGGAAGATCTTACAATTTTTGCAACGCTGTGTCGCATTGTGAGAATTTCGCACTAGTTTTCGTCTGAAACTTGAGCTTTTTTCAAGATTGCGTCGGAGAATTTACGCCAAGAAGCTGGAACGGCGGCCACAAAGGTCATCGTTTGATTCATTGTCGGATGCTCGATGGTCAATTTGTGCGCATGGAGCGCGATGCCGCGAGGAAACTTGGTGGTCGCGCCGTACTTGCTATCGCCGATGACGGGGTGACCTTGGTCGGCGAGTTGCAAACGAATCTGATGCTTGCGACCAGAACCGAGGTCAATCTCTAGCAAGGATTGATTTGCAATGCTGGCGAGTGTGCGCAACTGAAGTGTCGCCAGCTGCGCATCGGGGAATTTGGCAGTCGTCACTTCCATTCGGCGTGCGGTATCGTTCTTCACAATATGTGCGGTCAGCGTTTTCCAGTTTGGTTCGCTGAGTTGGCCTTCGACGCAGGCATAGTAGAGCTTTCTTGTATGGCGCTCACGGAATTGTTCAGTCAATCGTCTAGCGGCTTTGCTGGTTCGCGCGAGTACTAGGACGCCGGTGACAAAGCTATCGAGGCGACTGACAACTCCGACAAAGACATTGCCTGGTTTTTGATATTTTCGCTTGAGATAATCGGCGGCCCAGCCCACTGCGGTGGGTTCGCCAGCTAGCGCGCCCATAGTGGCCAGTTCAGCGGGCTTGTTGATCACGAGCAGGTGGTTATCTTCGTACAGCACCTGGATTTCAGGAGCATTCAAGTGACGGCTTCCTGGGCGACAAGGGAATAACATCGGTGTTTCGAGCCCGCATTTTGAAACCGGTCACATGTTGAGCAACGGAAACTCGATTAGGCGCTAAATGTGGACGTGTTGAGATTTTTGTTCCTACGGTATATCGCCCTCTGGGACCTCGTCTTTGGAGCGATGTTTGATCATGGTCACTTCATTCCCGCGATCATTGTAGCGGACTTCGGACATGAATTCACGAATGAGCATGACGCCGCGACCGTTGGTGCACTCTAGATGGTGATCTTCGCGCGGATCAGGCACTGCAGCGGGGTTGAAACCGGCTCCTTGATCCTTGATCCGCATGAAAGTGGTTTGCTGGTCGACTCGAAATTCTACCTCTACCACTTTATCGTCGGCTTGTTTATTGCCGTGCGTGATAGCGTTAACCATGGCTTCTTCGATTGCCAACTGGATATGGAATAGGTCGCGTCCTTCCCACTTATTAGCCTCAAGGGCCGTGATTAAGCGTTCGATGGTTGCATGCCCAACATCTAGCGAGCTGGGAATTTTCTCATGAAAACTCCAACTCAACGCAGGCTTAGACATAATGCTCTCCAAGCAGATTGCTTAAAACCCGACGATCAAGGCGGATGACAGATAAGGATCTCGATCAGGGTTAGAGGCCGAAGGCTTTTAGAGCTTCGGCTTCATTCTTCTTAATGTCAAACACGCGATTCAAGCGTGTAATTGTGAAAACTTCCATAATCTCTGCACGCAGAGTGCATAGCCTAAGTTTTCCTTGAACGCCTTTGACGCGTTTGTCCATCAAAATCAGCTTGTTGAGTGCGGCTGACGACATAAATTCGACGCCTTCGAAGTTCAGCAAGACATCCTTGTAACTTTCTTTATCCACAAGGGAGAACATTTCTTCCCCCATCTCTTCTATGTTGGCACTGTCCACAATTTTGCGATCGGTGAACCGCACCACTGCCAAGTCGCCCACTTTTGTAACCACCATGCGTTTTCGATCAGACATTATTTCCCCGTCAGCTAACTTTTATGGGCTTGCAGCAGAGCTAAATGCACAATCTAGCCCGACTCTCGCGGTTTCACGGCTTACTGCTAGTGCGAAGCGCAAGGCCGTCGTTAAAATTGCACTTTCGACTTTTGAGCCAAGCGGTTTGCATCCTTCCGATAGTAAGCTAAGCTCGAACCGCAAGCAATACTAGCGATCGATGCACTAAACTTCTTGCATGAAAATCAGGCTGGATTTG